>NZ_JBYNRX010000091.1:0-147462 GCF_057785375.1 Roseiflexus sp. | reverse complement strand
CCTCGCGCCTCCCGCATCCACCCCGTTGCTCGCCAGAAACCCGACGGTGACCGTCACCCGCGCCAGCGGACGCGCACGCCGGCAGCGCCTCGCGCCTCCCGCATCCACCCCGTCGCCCGCCAGCGCCCCCGCGATGACCGTCACCCGCGCCAGCGGACGCGCACGCCGGCAGCGCCTCGCGCCTCCCGCATCCACCCCGTCGCCTGCCAGCGCCCCCGCGATGACCGTCACCCGCGCCAGCGGACGCGCGCGCTGGCAGCGCCTCGCGCATCCATCCAGTCGCAGGTCAGAGACCCGGCGGTGACGGTCATCTACGCCACGGTTGCAAAAATGTCATTCCCCTTCTTCCCCAGTTTACATGCATGTAACGATGCTCTGCTACGATACCGGTGATTGAACAGTGCAGGCTTGGGATGCACATCTGTCCAAATGCTGGAGGAATGCTCATGACGACCCTCTTTACGGTTGACCGCAGTACAGTTCTTGCGCTGGTCATCGCCAGTCTGCGCGATCTCTACGAGCAGAACGACATCACCGCCGACAGTGAGCCAGGCGAAGACACATATCTGATCGGCAGGCGCGCATTGCTGGACTCGCTGGGGCTGGTGACGCTGATCGTCGATCTGGAGCAGAAAATTGAAGAGACCTTCGATGTTGCGCTCACACTGGCGAATGAACGCGCAATGTCGCAGAAGCATAGCCCGTTTCTGACGGTTGGATCTCTGACGGATTACATTTGCGCGTTGCTTGATGAACAGCGCAACGCCTGAGCACAAACGCCATGACAACGGATCAACAGGTCGTGCTGATTACCGGTACGCGGAAGGGCATCGGGCGCTTTCTGGCGGAACGATTCGCCCACAGCGGTGCGCTGGTCGAGGGATGCAGCCGCGAGCCGCCCGATTGGTCGCTGGAAGGGTACACGCACCATCTGGCAGATGTGGCGGATGAGACGCAGGTCAAAGCCATGATGACCTCGATTGCGCGGCGTCATGGTCGGCTGGATATTGTCATCAACAATGCCGGCGTCGCAGCGATGAACCACTCGCTCCTCACGCCAATTGCATCGCTGGATCGCATCTTCGACACCAACGTGCGCGGCACGTTCCTGGTGTGTCGTGAAGCGGCGCGACTGATGCAACGACGGCGGTTTGGTCGGATCGTTAATGTGAGCACCGTCGCCGTGCCGTTGCGTCTGGAAGGCGAGGCGCTGTACGCCGCCTCGAAGAGCGCCGTCGAGACCCTGACGCGCATCCTGGCGCGTGAGTTCGGTCCACTCGGCATCACGGTCAACGCAATCGGTCCGACCCCGATTGAAACCGATCTCATTCGTGGCGTCCCGCCCGACAAGATTCAGAAGATCGTCGATAGTCTGGCGATCCGGCGCCTGGGGCGGTTCGAGGATGTGGCAAATGTCATCGACTTTTTTGTGCGTCCCGAAAGCGAGTATGTCACCGGTCAGGTGATCTACCTCGGCGGCGTTTCGTGAAACGCCGCATTTCATTCAAGGAGACGAACAACATGGCTATCGAATGGCTGATCGAGCGCATGGAGCAATCGCGCGACGCCGCAGCCGTCGTCTGGCAGGGAGCATCGGTCTCCTACGGCGATCTGATCGACCGCGTGGCGCGCTGGCGCACGATACTCGATGAGGCTAGCATCGCCGAAGGTCAGGTAGTGAGCATCGAAGGAGACTATTCGCCCGGCGCGATTTCACTCCTGCTGGCGCTGATTGCACGTAATGCCATCGTGGTGCCGCTGACTGCATCGGTCGCCGTGCATCGTGAAGAGTTTCTAACGATCGCTGAAGTGCAGGCGGTCGTCAGTTTCGATGCCAGCGACGGGTGGCAGATCGAACGCCGCGACATCCCCGTGACGCACGAGTTGACCCGCACCCTCATCGCGCGCGGGCATCCTGGTCTGGTGCTGTTCTCATCCGGTTCGACCGGCAAGAGCAAAGCGGCGCTGCACGACTTCGCGCCACTGCTGGAGAAGTTCAAGGTTCCGCGCCATCGCCAGGTGACGCTGACCTTCCTGCTGCTCGACCATATTGGCGGGATCAATACGCTGTTCTACACCCTCTCCAACGGCGGAACCGCCGTATCGGTGCGCAGCCGCGATCCCGATGAGGTCTGCGCCGCTATCGAACGATACCGCGTCGAACTGCTGCCAACGTCACCGACCTTTCTCAACCTGATCCTGATGTCGGAGGCGTATCGGCGCTACGATCTCTCCTCGCTGAAACTGATCACTTACGGCACCGAGGTTATGCCCGAAACGACGCTCCGGCGCGTCCACGAAGCGTTTCCCGGCGTGCGGCTCCAGCAGACCTACGGTCTCTCCGAACTCGGCATTCTGCGCTCGAAGTCGCGCGATGACGGCTCATTGTGGGTCAAAGTCGGCGGCGAAGGGTTCGAGACGAAGGTAGTGGACGGCTTGCTCTACGTGCGCGCGAAATCGGCAATGCTCGGCTATCTCAACGCGCCCAGCCCATTCGACGACGAAGGATGGATGAACACCCAGGACATGGTCGAGGTTGATGGCGAGTACATCCGCATTCTGGGGCGGCGCACCGAAATCATCAATGTCGGCGGGCAGAAAGTCTATCCGGCGGAGGTCGAGAGCGTGCTCATGCAGATGCCCAATGTGCGCGATGCAACCGTCTATGGCGAAAAGAACCCAATTACGGGGCAGATCGTTGCAGCGCGGTTGAACCTGATCGAACCGGAAGACCTCGACTCGCTCAAGAAACGGGTGCGCTCCTGGTGCCGTGAACACCTGGCGCCGTTCAAGGCGCCGGTCAAAATCACAATTGCCGACGGCGAACAGTTTAGTGCGCGCTTCAAGAAGATGCGGCGTATCTGACGCCTGCGCCTTCGTGCCGCTCTGCCAGGAAACATATGCAAACACTTCGTCTTGCTCTTGATCCGTCGCTCGATGAACGCTACGCGCCAGAAATAGCGTGGACCTGGCGCTACCTGTTGACCGGCGCGGGTTACGCCTGGCACGTCTGCCACCTCGCTGAGCCGTCTGACATTGCTTATGTTGCCGAACCACAGCGCGCTCCCTTTGCCCGGCTGGTCATTCAGGCGACGCCGCGCCTCTGGGAGCGCCGATCCGCGCCACGCCTCGTCGGCGTCGCCGCAGTTGATGGCTTCACCCATCCGTTGTACAACGGCGAGCGCGCCGACGAACAACTGATCGTCGGCGACCAGGGACGCCTGATCCTCAACCGCGATATTCTTTTCGATGTCTTCTGGTTGCTCACCGGTCAGGAAGAAACGCACTTCCCAAAGAATCGCCACGGGTACGTCGATCTCAGCGGCGCCCCATATCTGCGCGATCACGTCGTGCGGCAAGGGCTGGCATCAGGAATCGGCGCGCGCTTCGAGCACTTGCTTGGCGAAACTGGCATACCGCCAGGCGAGCCGCGTTGGCGCCACGGAAAACGCGCCGCCGCCGCCATCAGCCACGACGTCGATTACCCGGAGGTCGTGCGCTGGTTGGAGCCGTTGCGCGTCTTGTTGCGCCAGGGCATACGCGGACTGCCGGCAGCCATCGATGTGATGACCGGGAAGCGTCATCACTGGCAATTTAACGCCTGGCTGGCGCTGGAACGTAACCTTGGCGCGCCATCCGCCTTTTACTTTGTCGCACGCCAGGGATCGCTGCGCGAATATGCGCTTGGAACGCCCGACTCCTTCTACGATATTCGCGCACCACAGTTTCGCGCTCTGTTTCGCACCCTGATCGATGCCGGATGTGAAATCGGGCTGCACAGCAGTTACCGTGCGTATGCCAGCATCGTGCAGTTTGCCCGCGAAAAACGCCTTCTCGAAGAGGTTGCAGGCGTGCCGGTCGTCGGGAACCGGCACCACTACTGGCATCTCGACCCCGTCAATCCCGAAGCGACCCTGGCAATCCATGAGCAACTGGGTTTCACCTACGATGCCTCACTGACTCACGACCGATACCTCGGCTGGTGGCGCGGATCGTGCTGGCCCTTCTTTCCCTTTCTTCAGCAGGAACGCCGTGAACTGCGCACGCTCCAACTGCCGACGGGATGGATGGACAGTCAACTCTTCCTTGAGCGCGATGCCAATCCAGGTGAGCCGGACGAGGTTCTGCGCGCACTCGCCGACCGCACCGCTGCTCAGGGCGGATTATTGCTGGTCAATGTCCACGACTATGTGTTCGATGATGTCCTGTTCCCTGGTTGGGCGACAACCCTGCGACGATTATGGGAGCATCTGATAGCGCGCGGCGACTTCTGGATGGCGACGCCAGCCGAGATTGCCACACACTGGCATACGCGCTACCGGCGTCTCTTCGCGTCGAGCGCCGGTCTTGGCGTCGAGCGCGCCATTGCGACCGGCGCTCCGCTCTAATGGCGTCGCGCAATCGTCCTCTGCGAATGGAGTAGTGCTCACGCCTATGCACACTCTGTTTATCGCCCTGATCCTGCTGGCGCCGCCGCCATTCAAACCCTGGCTCATGCGGGTCCTGCTCGGCGCGCGCATCGGGCGGAACGTGCGCATTGGCTGGTTCGCCGGTATTTCGGCGCGCCACATCGCCATCGGCGACGAAAGCGACATTCGGGCGCTGACCTTCATCAGTTGCCATGGCGATGTGATCATTGGTCGCTACTCGATCATCAGCAGTTTCGTCCTGGTGTATGGCGCGGCAGACCTGCTCATCGGCGACCATTCATACATCGGTCCGCAAACGTTCATCAATTGTGATGAAAGCGTCAGCATTGGCAACTATTCCGCACTCGGCGCGCGCTGCATGGTCTACACGCACGGGTCGTTCTTCCCCTATACCGAGGGATACTGGGTGAAATTTGGTCCGGTCACGATCGGCGACTATGTCTGGTGTGCCGCCGGCGTCTTCATTCATCCCGGAGTGACGATTGGCGACCAGGTGTTCGTCAATTCGCGCTCGGTCGTCACGCGGGATGTCGCGTCCGGCGATGTGGTCGAGGGCTTTCCGGCGCAGACGGTCACGTCGATGAATCGTCTGAAACGCAACATGTCGCCGCGACGCCGCGATGCCGCCGCGCGCCAGATACTCGATCATTTCGTCGATCTTGGATTGCAGCGTGAACTGCGCCTCGATGTTGTGCAGCGTGACGGACAGGTTACGTTCCGATATCGCAGGAAGCAGTATCGGCTGGTGTGTATCCCCGCCGACGACGATCCGCCATCGTTTGGGGACGACCCCGCCTGCCGGGTCGTTGCACTGGTGACACGAGCGGATTGGGCGCCGCCTGCGGGCGTGACGGTGTACCCGCTTGACCTGATGACCTGCCGCACTCCCCGCAGCGACGACCCGATCCATCACGCACTGCGCACCTTTCTGATGCGCTACTACGGCGTGCAGATCGAGTATATCGATCCTGCAAAGTAACGGGATTGTCACAGAGCGTCGGCTCTCCCTTTCATCACCCCGTCATCAGCGCCGTTCATAATCGACGTGTACGGCAGCACATGAGCGTCGCTCCTGAACGGCGCTCATTGCCGGTCGCACACTGTCGAAGGTCACCGGGAAAGGCGCTGGCATGCATCTCTCGCTGATTATTCCCTACTTCAACGAGTCGGACAGCATCGATCAGATGCGCGCGCAGCTCAACGACATTCGCCCCGATCTGGCGCGCCGTGGTTCATTCGAGCTGGTGCTGGTCGACGATGGCAGCACTGACGATACGTATGAGCGGTTGAAAACCGCATTCGTTGATTGGGACCAGGTGCAGATCGTTCGTCATGATCGCAATCGCGGTCTTGGCGCTGCCCTGCGCACCGGGTTTGCCCACGCACGCGGCGAGGTTCTTGTCGTGACCGACAGCGACGGCACATATCCGTTCACCACCATTCCTGCAATGCTCGACATGCTCACGCCAGACGTCGATATTGTCACATCGTCGGCATATCACCCGCAGGGCGGGGTGGAAGGCGTGCCCGCTTATCGTTTGTTGTTCAGCCAGGGCGCCTCGCTGATCTACCGGCTGTTGGTGAACCGTCATATTCACACCTACACTGCCATGTACCGCGCGTATCGGCGGCACGTCATTGAAGCCGTCCCGCCGACGCTCGAAGGGTATGTGGTAATGGCGGAAATCCTGGTAAATGCGTTGCTGGCAGGGTATCGCGTCGCCGAGTATCCGGCGGTGCTGCATGTCCGCAAGTTCGGCCAGTCAAAGGCGAAAATCTGGCGCATCACCAAATCGCATCTGCGCTTCCAGGCGCATATTTTGCGGCGGCGTCTGATGGGATTGTTTCGCACAACGCCGGCTACAACCAGCAAAGCGGGGCGACGATGAAAACCGTGGTTACTGTCCTGGGCACGCGCCCGGAGATTATCAAACTATCGCCGCTCATTCCGCTGCTTCGTGAGCGGGTGCGCCACATCCTCGTGCATTCCGGGCAGCACTACTCCTTCGAAATGGACGCGGTCTTCTTCGAGGAATTGGGTCTGCCGGCGCCCGATTACACGCTTGGTGTCGGCTCAGCGTCGCACGGCGAACAGACGGCCCGCATGCTCTCGCGGCTGGAGCCGATCCTGCTCGAAACAAAGCCCGACATGGTACTGGTGCAGGGCGACACGAATACGGCAATGGCGGGCGGGTTGTGCGCCGCCAAACTCAACATTCCAGTCGCGCATCTTGAGTCGGGCGGGCGATCCTTCAATCGCGAGATGCCCGAGGAACTCAACCGCATCATTCTCGATCATATCTCGATGCTGTTGCTGGCTGCCGATGAAACCGCCGAGCGCAACCTGCTGGCGGAAGGGTTGCCGCCAGAGCGCATCCGCATGGTCGGGTCGAGCGTGATTGATGCGGTCGAACGAAACCGGCAGCATGCCCGCCGCTCGACTATCCTGCAGCGTCTGGAGGTGACCCCCGGCGACTACCTGGTGCTGACCCTGCACCGCAGCGAGAACACCACTCCCGCCGTTTTGCCGGGCATGATCCGCGCCCTCGGCAAACTGGCGGAGACGTACACCATCGTGTTCCTGCTGCATCCGCGCACGGCAGCGGCGATGCGATCCTATGGCATCGCGATGCCGCGCAGCATTCGTGTCAGCGAGCCGCTCGGGTATCTCGATACGCTCCGCCTCGTCGAACAGGCGCGCGCGCTCCTCACCGACTCCGGCGGATTGCAGGAAGAAGCGGGTGCGCTGGGAACACCAACGCTCATCCTGCGCAACGAAACTGAGTGGCGCTACCTGGTAGACGCCGGGATGCACGTGCTGGTCGGCAACACCTGTGAGTCCATTCTCGCCGGTGCGCATCAATGGTTGCAACCCGCAGCGCTTGACCGGTTGCGATCCGCACCGGCGCCGATCCGCGCTGGCGCCAGCGAACGCGCCGTTGCGGCGATGGTCGAAGTGTTAGCGAGCGTCGCCTGAGGCGCTCGAGAAAGATACGTGTATGCAAGCGACAAAACTACAGGCTGACCGGCGCGAACGTAGCGCAATGAAAGGATCCTCCATGACCCCGATGATGCTTACGCTTATCCTGATTCTGATACCAACTATCACAGGCGTTGCCGGTCAACTGCTGCTGAAGGTCGGCATGTCGCAACTGGGTGCGCTCGAAATCAGCATTGCCGCGTTGCCGTCGCTGATTATGCGCATCATCATGTCGCCGTACATCCTTATTGGTCTGACCATTTACTTCGGTGGCGTGTTCTTCTGGTTGCTGGCGCTCAACCGCGCCGATCTGAGTTACGTGTACCCCTTCGCCAGCCTCAGTTACGTCCTGATCACGCTGGCTTCGTGGCTGTTGCTTCACGAAGCGGTTCCGCCGCTGCGCTGGATCGGGCTGGTCGTCATCTGCGTCGGCGTCATCCTGGTTGCGCGGAGTTAAGGCTCTGTCGCAGGTGACGGTCATCTGCGCCCTGCCACCGCTGAAAGGTGCTGATCACGCGCGGCGCCGCCCTCCTCGCACGCGCCCCATTCCCCAGCGATGACCGTCACCTGCGCCCTGCCACCGCTGAAAGGTGTTGATCACGCGCGGCGCCGCCCTCCTCGCACGCACCCCATTCCCCAGCGATGACCGTCACCTGCGCCCTGCCCCGCTGAAAGGTGCTGATCACGCGCGGCGCCGCCCTCCTCGCACGCACCCCATTCCCTGGCGCTGCCTGTCACCTTAACTAACATTTATACGCAGCGTAGAGCAGTTCATTCTGATTTCAAAGCGGGCTGGTACAGTACAGCCACAACAGGGGCGACCCATAGCCACAGGAGTATCAGCACTATGCCCGTAATAGACATCGTAGGCGGCGGCATTCTGGGTCTTGCGCTCGGCTACGACCTGATCAAACGCAGTGTTGGCGTGCGAATCTGGGAACGGAGCCGTGAACTGGGCGGGTTGATGGGGCGCACCCGTTTCGATGAGCTCAATGGTCTGGAAGTTGACCGTTACTACCATGCCATTCTGAGCAGCGACCGCACGCTCATGCGCCTGTTCGATGAATTGGGCCTGCGCAGCGAATTGCGCATGACCGTAACATCGATGGGGTTCTACCACGATAGCAAACTCTACTCGATGTCCACCCCGCTCGACTTTCTGCGTTTTCCGCCACTCTCGCCAATTGATCGGTTTCGCCTGGGGCTGACTATTCTGCAGGCGCGCCGGGTGAAAGACTGGCGTGCACTGGAACAGATCCCGGTGGTCGAATGGCTCACGAAACTTGGCGGGCGCGGAACGGTGGAGCACATCTGGAAGCCGTTGCTACGCGCCAAATTCGATGGCGGGTTCGACAACGTGCCGGCAACGTACATCTGGTCGCGTCTGGTGCGCACGACCGATACCCGCGAAAAGGGCGGCGCTGTGGAGAAGATGTGTTTTCTGCCAGGCGGATACGCAATGGTGATCGATGCATTGGCGAAGGCGATCACAGCGCGCGGTGGACAGATTACGACCGGCGCGGCAGTACAGCAGGTGCGTGTGAATGATGGTCGGGTATGCGGCCTGCGCCTGAGTGACGGAGATATCGATAGCGATGGCGCAGTACTCACGTTGCAGACGCCGATTGCGCGCCGATTACTTCCGCCTGAAGCCGCCAGCGTCAATGCCCGCTGGAGCCTGCTGGAAGACTACCTGGGCATTGTCTGTATGCTCCTGGTGCTGCGTCGGTCGCTCTCGCCCTACTACACGCTGAACATCACCGACGAACACATTCCGTTCACTGGCGTGATCGAAACGACCAATCTGATCGACCGGCAGTTCACCAACGGGTATCACCTGGTCTATCTGCCGAAATACGTGGCGCCCGACAATCTGTTCGCCCAGATGAACGACGAAGCGCTGCAACGATCATTCCTGGTGTATCTGCGGCAGATGTTCCCCGACCTGGGATCCGATGACATTGCTGCGGTACGAATCGGTCGGGAACGCTATGTTGAGCCGCTTCATCCCATCGGGCGCACCGACAATATTCCGCCGTTTACCACAGACATTGCCGGGCTGTATCTGGTGAACAGCAGCCAGATTTATCCGCAACTGACGAATGGTGAAGCAGCGGTCGCGCATGCAACGCGAGCGGCGGAGGTCATCGAGCAGGCGGTGCAGTCGCTGGAAGAACCACAGCAGGCGGTTATCGCCTGATGAACCATGGAGCAACTCGTTGAACCAGGGAGAAGTGCCGATGGCTGTCTATAAAGAAGTTGCGACGTATGCCAGTCCACGTGGCGCTGTCCGGCGCGCCGATCGCTGGTTGCTGACAGGCGCGTTAGTTGTCAACGACACGCTGACGGTGCTCATCAGCTTCGCGGTCGCCTACGCAGTGCGCTTCTGGAGCGATCTGCCGATTTTCCGTGAGGGATGGGTCAATCCCGAATTCTATGCGATGGTTGTGCTGGCGATGACGCCGGTATACCTTGGTTTGTTTGCGGCATACGGCCTGTACCATCCGGTCAATCTGCTGGGCGGGACTGCCGAGTATGCCCGCGTGTTCAATGCTGTCACCAACGGCGTCTTGCTCGTAATCATTGTCAGCTTCCTGGTTCCTGAGTTTGTCGTCGCGCGCGGGTTCCTGCTTCTGTCCTGGGGATTACTGGTTGTCTTCGGCATTACCGGTCGCTTTATGGTGCGCCGGTTTGTCTATGCGCAGCGTCAGGCGGGGCGGTTTGTCAATCGCACGCTGATCGTTGGCGCCAATCCTGAAGGGATTGCAATCGTCGAACAACTGCGATCAGCCAAGACCAATGGCATGCAGATTGTTGGTTTTATCGACGACTATCTGCCGATTGGCAGCGAACCGATTCCTGGCGTTCCGGTGTTGAGCTCGTCCACCTCCTTTGCTTTCCAGATCCAACAGCACGACATCGATACTGTCATTGTCGCCAATACGGCGATGATGCGTGAGCAGTTGCTCTCGCTCTGCAGCACCCTCGACACCTTTCAGGATGTGGAGGTGCGTCTTGCATCGGGCCTGTTCGAACTTCTGACGACCGGCGTGCGGGTTCGGGAAGAAGGGTTTGTACCGCTGCTGGTGCTGAACAAAACGCGGATCACCGGCATCCATTTGATTGCCAAAACTGTGCTCGATTATGCCCTGGCTGCCATGGCGCTGACGGCTTTGATCCCCTTCTTCCTCGTGGTCGCCTATCTCATCAAGCGTGACTCACCCGGTCCGATCATCTACCGACGACGGGTGGTCGGCCAGGGTCGCCGCGAGTTCGATGCCTTCAAACTGCGCACCATGCACATCGATGGCGATCGCTTGCTGACGCCTGAGCAAAAGCGTGAACTCGAAGAACATGGCAAGTTGAAGGACGATCCGCGTGTGACCAGGATTGGCGCTTTTCTGCGCAAGTACAGCCTCGACGAACTGCCGCAGCTGGTCAATGTGCTGCGGGGGGAGATGAGCCTGATCGGTCCGCGCATGATCACGCGCCAGGAGCTCGAAAAGTTTGGCAAATGGCAGCATAACCTTTCGACCGTGAAACCCGGACTGACCGGCTTGTGGCAGGTGAGCGGCCGCAGCGATCTCTCCTACGAAGAGCGGGTGCGCCTGGATATGCACTACATCCGTAACCACACGATCTGGCTCGACCTGCACATTCTGTTCCAGACGATACCGGCGATGCTGACCGGTCGCGGAGCCTACTGAGCAAGGAGTGACACTATGGCGAAAATCCTCCGTGCAGCGCTGATCGGCGCGGGCATTATGGGTCTCAACCACGCGCGCGTCTATTCTGAAATGGACGATGTCGAACTGGTTGCGGTCGCCGATATCGATCCGAAGACGGTCACACGACTGGTGCAGCGATTTCGGGTGCGTGGCTACACTGACTATCGTGAACTGCTCGAACGAGAGCAGCTCGACCTGGTTTCCGTCGTCGTGCCGACCGAGCATCATTACGCGGTCGTCCGCGACACGCTGCGCGCCGGAGTTGCAACGCTGGTCGAAAAGCCGATCGCTGCCACCGTTGCACAGGGTGCGGAACTGATCTCGCTGGCGCACGAGGCCGGTGTGCTGCTCACAGTTGGTCATATCGAACGGTTCAACCCGGCGATCATTGCCCTGAAGGGGCAGCTCGATCACGGCGCACTGGGGCGCGTCTATCAGATCGCCTCACGCCGCATCGGTCCGTTCCCCAGCCGCATCAAGGATGTCGGCGTCGTCGTTGACCTGGCGACGCACGATCTCGACATTATGCACTACCTGACCGACTCGATCGTCACCAAACTGCACGCCGAGATCGGTCGGCGTCTTCACACCGCGCACGAGGACCTGCTTGCGGCAGTGTTGCGCTTCGAAAATGACGTGATTGGCATGCTCGACATCAACTGGTTGTCGCCGAATAAAGTGCGCGAACTGTCGGTCATCGGCGAGCGGGGGATGTTCGTCGCCAACTACATTACGCAGGACCTGACACTCTACGAGAATGATCTGGCGCCCTACGGCGCGGAATGGCCGCAGGCGGCGCTCATGGGCGTCACCGAGGGGCGTATGATCCGCTTTAAGGTCAACAAGAAGGAGCCGCTGCGCGCCGAGCTCGAAGCCTTTGCCGCCGCGGTGCGCTGTGGCGGTCCGGCACCGGTGCGCCCGGAAGACGCGCTGTTGGCGCTGATGGTCGCACAGAAACTGGTCGAATCCGGCGCCTATGGTGAAACCCTGTGCGCAGTCGATGATCACGGTGAGGTCTGGGAACCGCTCCAACCGCATCGTCGCCGGTTTGCTGAGTTGGAGGTGGGCGCAACGTCCTAGCAGAGGATCGAGGTCTGTGGCAACCGGAGCAGCGCAATGCGCCGCTCCGGTGTTTTGCGCACGGTGGGAGCCAGACATGCACGGCCAGGTGGCAACCCTTTTCAGGCGCGAGAGGTATCGAGGCGCGACGCCACCCTCATAAGTGCAGCATTTCTTATACTAAGAGCCTATCCGAAAAAGATCGTTGGGTAGGCGAAGGCAATGCCTTCGCCTACCTGGTCGCACCTCAGTCAGCGATTATCGGGATAGGCTCTAAATAATGGTCAGTCAGACAAGATGTTCGAGGGTTTGGTTCGCAAGGCGCAACGGTCAACGCGCACCGGCAATCGTGTCGTGGACGCACGACTGCGCACTGGCATCTGCAGCCCCAGCGGCTTCCACTTTGCGGCTGACGTTGGCTTCGACAGGATCAGGCAACGTCGGCCGCTCCGCTCACAACACATCCGCGAACCCTTTGCGCGTCTTCATAAACCAGGCATGCCCCAGCATCATCACCGCGCCGGTCCCCAATATCCACCACAGCGTGCCGGGGAAACTGGGCAACTGCCCCCACAGAAGCACCCGCCGGAAATTCTCCGTCACCGGCGCCATGGGGTTGAACAACACCAGCGTGCGAAACGGCTCCGGAATGATCTCAATCGAATAGAAAATAGGCGTCAGAAAGAACATCACCTGCAATACAATTCCGATAGCCTGCCCCACATCGCGAATGTAGACTCCCAGGCTGGCAACGAACCATGCCAGCCCCAGGCTGAGGAATATCAGCGGCAGACTAACCAGCGGCAGCAGGATAACCGTCCACGGCATGCCGCCGCCGATCGCCAGATGCACCACAAGTAGCACGCTGATGCTGATCAGCATATGGAAAAGTGCCGAGCCGAGGATGCTGATCGGCAGCACTTCAAGCGGAAAGATAACCTTCTTGACGTAGTTCGGCACGCTCACAACCGCGCCGGCAGCGCGACCGACGGTTTCGCTGAAGCAGGAGTACGCCGACAACCCGGCGAACAGGATCAGCGCAAAGTCCGCCAGGCTATCGGTGCGCGCCTGTGGCCAGCGACTCTGAAAGATAACGCCGAACACCAGGGTGTAGACCGCTAGCATCAACAGCGGGTGCGCCAGTGACCACAGGATGCCCAGGTAGGCGCCGCGATACCGCCCTTCAATTTCGCGCCGCGTCAGTTGCACAATCAGGTCGCGGTGACGCCACAACTTGCGCGCCAGGATCACCGGGTTGAGTAATGTGACAATGCTTTCAGAACGAGCGGAAACCAGAGCTGCCATGGAGACTCCTTGTAAAAGGGTTAGGGGTTTACCTTTTCCTTCCCCTGCCCACTATTCGCCTCATTGTTGCTTTGTGCGTCGGCAAGAAGTTATGCGTTCACCTTCCTTCCCTGCCCGCCATCAACGCTCTCGCCTCTCACCTCTCGCCTCTCACCTCTCGCCTCTCACCTCTCGCCTCTCGCCTCTCGCCTCTCACCTCTCGCCTCTCACCTCTCGCCTCTCACCTCTCGCCTCTCGCCTCTCACCTCTCGCCTCTCACCTCTCGCCTCTCACCTCTCACCTCTCGCCTCTCACCTCTCACCTCTCGCCTGACTTCCCTTTCCACCAGGCGCCACCGTCAACGTTCCACGTCCTCGAACCTGAATACAGGTCGGGCGAGATACTCTGCCAGCCGCATTCCCTTCCGGTCACGCTGCGAGAGGATTGGATCGGTCACGGGCCAGGGAACGCCGATGTCAGGATCGTTCCAGGCGATGACTCCTTCGGCAGATGGGGCATAGTATGTGCTGCACTTGTACTGAATCTCCGCCACATCGGAGAGCGTGAGAAATGCGTGGCCGAATCCGATTGGAACCAGTAACTGCAACATGTTGTCCGCTGTCAGTTCTACGGCATGCCAGCCCCCAAACGTGGGCGATCCAACCCGCAGATCGACAATCACGTCGAGAACGCTTCCCAACGTGCAACGCACCAGTTTAACCATCGGCGCGGTCATATCCTGATAGTGGAAACCGCGCAGCACATTCTTCACCGAGCGCGAGTGATTGTCCTGCACGAAACTGACCTCGATGCCGTGCGCAGCAAAATCGCGGTAGTTCCACGACTCCAGAAAAAAGCCGCGCTCATCACGAAAACAGACCGGCTCGATGATCACTGCGCCGGGCAATGGAGTTTTGTGAATGGTGAATTGCATGGTCGTGTGTTGCGTCCATCCTTCCCACTGTCAACCTGCAACATTCTGCCAGGACCCTTGAGGTCGTGCAACGTCGCAGCAGGGCGAACAGAACGATCCACAGCGTAGACCTCAACGATCAGGGGCATTTCAGCCTGCCACGCGCAGTCTTGCTACGTTCAACGCATAACGTGCCCATTCCCACCTTCAACCGTTCTCGCCCCTTGATCGACGCCGTTCGCCCACACTACTCCGATGTGTCCCACTTCTCCGCCAGAGCGACGAACAGGGCGAAGTCACGCAGTGTTGGCGCAATACTGGCCTGCAGAATGTCATAGTCGATCATTTCGTAGAAATGCACCAGAACATTGCGCATACCAGCCGCCTGCTGCAAACGCGCCGCCAGATCATCCGGCAGCAATCCCTCCTGCGCCGCCAGACGAAAGGCTTCCCTGTACGAGGTCGGCGCCCGCCCACACTCAGCGAGAATATGAAACAGCAAGTCCGCCGCTGCACCGACCAACAATTCCAGAATACGCTCGATGGTATAGTGGTGCGCTTCGATCCCGGCGCGGCTCATCTGTTCGAATGGCGCCAGATCACGCAGCAACTGCCGCAGGTATGCCAGTTTGCGCAGCAAGACGTCACGAGCCACGCAACACCTCATCAGCGTAGCGCCGCAGCGACTCGGCAAGAGCGCGGCGGAATGGAAGCGCGTCGTTGTACAGATGCCAGAGACGCGCCCGTTCCTGCATCCACAACCCACGATCACGTTCGTAGAGCAGTTGCCCGTCTCGTGCGATCTCCCACCCAAGCACCGGGTCAGTGGCGGGGGTTAGCAGCACCAGGCTGACGTGTGCGCTCAGCAGGTCCTCGAGTTCGACCTGCCAGGCAACGCGGTCGAGCGGCGCTGGCGGATGCACAGGCTTGAGCGCCAGATCGTAGTCGCTGTCAGGTCGCGCGCTTCTTCGCGCCCGTGAGCCAAACAACACACACAGCGCGATGCCTTGTGTTTTGCACCAGGACGCCAGCGCCTCGACGGGTAGCACTGCATTCATGGTCTCTCTTCCTCGCCGCGCAGACGGCGCAGTTCATCTTCCAGCGCATGCAGGCACGCTTCGACCTCCTGCCAGGCGCGTTCTGCTTCACGAGCAGCCCCCCGACGGGCGCGATTTGACGTCGGCGCGGACTGCTGCTTCCTGGCGAGCGCGTTCTGCTCATCGTCAAGCACGACGTTCAGCTCGTTGGGCACACTCTGAAACTTTCGCCGCCTGCCGCAGGATCGGTTTGGATGGCGTTGGTCATCAGCATCTCAGTATATCACACCAGTGAGCGTCGGACGAAAACCTGTACTGATACCACCTTGCGGTCAGTCAGACAAGATGTTCGCGCACCCGGTTCGCAAGGCATAATGATTCACAACGCGCACCGGCAGTCGTGTTGTGAACACTGTTGCGCCCTGGCATCAGCAGCCCCACCAGGGCTTCCATATCCTCAGCGAGGGCTTCAGCCCGCAGCACCCCGGCATCCCGCCGTGCGCACCGGCAGTCGTGTTGTGGACGCAGACTGCGCCCTGGCATCAGCAGCCCCACCAGGGCTTCCATATCCTCAGCGAGGGCTTCAGCCCGCAGCACCCCGGCAGTATTGTACGAATGACCGCGCATTAGTATGAGAACGTGAGCCTCACAGGGGCTTGCTTGCGCAATCGGCGCAACCGGTGTCATTGCAAGCGGTACGTTTGGCAGTGTCACGATACCCGTTTTCCCCTCATCTCTCCAACCCCCTTCTCTCACAAGCGATGCGCTGAGCATGACGAAGCGGGGAGAAGGGGCGATGGGGCGAGGCGACGCCTTGCCTGTACCGGCGTCCTCATGCCCGAAAGCGAGCGATGCAATCGAAGGGCGCCTCGTGGTTACGTTCCGTGCGCCTGTTCATACTCAATGACAGTGCGGATGATGTCATCAAGATCGAGGGTCGGACGGAAGCCGGTCAGCGCCGTGAGACGTGAAATGTCCGGCACACGACGTCGCATATCCTCGAACCCGGCTTCATAGGCGTGCTCATAGGGCACCAGCACAATCGGCGAGGAACTGTGCGCCAGGTGCACCACGCGCTGCGCCAGTTCGAGGATGCTCACTTCCTGTGGGTTGCCGACGTTGAAGATCGTGCCGATAGCGTCGGGATGGTCAAGCAGGGCAATCAGAGCGCGCACCGTGTCGCCAACATAGCAAAAGCAACGGGTCTGCTGACCGTCGCCGTAGACGCGCAGCGGCACATCGCGCAGCGCGGCGCGCACAAAACGTGGCAGCACCATGCCGTAGCGCCCTGTCTGCCGTGGACCGACGGTATTGAACAGGCGCGCGATAATCACCGGAAGGTCGCGCTCTTTGTAGTACGCCAGCGCCAGGAACTCATCGAGCAGTTTTGAACAGGCGTAACTCCAGCGCCCCATCGTCGAAGGACCGAGCACCAGGTCATCATCTTCGCGGAACGGCGCGCGCTCGCTTTTGCCGTACACTTCAGAAGTGCTGGCAAGCAGAACCGTCTTGCCCTTCTTCGCCGCCCAGCGCAGCACCAGTTCGGTGCCGTTCACATTGGTCTCAATCGTGCGCACCGGGCTTTGCACGATCAGTTGCACCCCGACTGCCGCCGCCAGATGCACAACCGCATCACTCTCGTCGATCAGTTCCGCCAGAACGGCTTCGTTAGCGATGGTATCGAGCGTATAACTGAAGTTCGGATGTCCTTTGAGGTGACGAATATTCGCCACTGCGCCGGTGGAGAGATCATCGATAATCGCCACCCGGTCGCCGCGCGCAATCAATGCGTCCGCCAGGTGCGAGCCAATGAACCCTGCGCCGCCGGTAATCAGAATGCTGCGTTGTGCCATGTACCGCCTTTAAGGGTTAGGGGTTGAGACAACCTTTCACTTTTCGCCTTCCTACCATCAACTCCTCTCGCTGCATGCCCCTCGCCTTGCTTCGCCTTCCTGACTGTAAACTTGCGCGCCACCAACGCGCGCGGGTCACGGACCCGGGGGCGGGTCTCACACTCGGGGGCGGGTCTGAGACCCGCCCCTACCCTGGCGTCTTGGCGGGCGCGTGGCGCGCCACCAACGCGCGCGGGTCATGGACCCGGGGGCGGCATTCAAATGGTGTCACCGCCGCGCTTCGATCAGGGTCATGATCGCCTGACGCACTCGCGCCATGCGCGCGTCCATCCCCTCTGGTCGCAGGTAGAGGTCTTCGCGGATACTGCCGATATCGCGGCGGATCTGTGCAATCGGATCGCGGTCAGCATCGGCAGCGCGCGTGTACGCCTGCGCAAGGGCATCATCGATGGCGGTTAGAATCTGCTCGACGCGGGCAAAATCGTTCACGCGCAACGACGCTTCGGCGTCTGCCAGATGATTGAGCGCGCGCATCAGATACATCGCCGCCCACAAGCGATCATCCTGAGCGCGCAGATCGATCACCTCCTGGCGAGTCAGCGCAGCGGCAAGCGGCGCTTCGGTTGGCTGCGGCGAAGGCACAGCGCCGGCAGTAGGCAACGTATCAGCGGTTGGCAGCAGTGAAGGCGCCGGGATGATTGATGTCCCCTGTACCGCCGGCTGAACTGCATCGTGGGTGACCGACGGAAGGAAGCGCTGAATACCCAATGTCAGCACAACAGCAACAAGCGCAGTGATTGCGTGGGGCAACGCCGCCCGCAGCAGACGCACCGCCTGAGATGCACCCGATGGCGGAGAAACATCAGGTCCCGAACTCGTAACAGACTCAGACACGAATACCGCATTACTTCTCGATCTGCGCCGTCAGCAGAATAGCCTGCGCAATTTCGCGCATCGACTTGCGCGTATTCATGGAGAGTTGCTGGATCTTGCGGAACGCCTCATGCTCCTTGAGACCCTGCGTATCCATCAGCACGCCCTTGGCGCGCTCGACCAGCTTGCGCGTCTCCAGTGTTTCTTTCAGATCGTTGATCTGTTTGTCCATCTCGCGGAACTCGTTGTACCGCGCCAGCGCGATCTCGATCGCGGGAAGCAGTTCACCTTCGTGAAACGGCTTGACCACATAGTTGACGACGCCCGCCTCGCGTGCGCGATCAACCAGTTCCCGATCCGAATAGGCGGTCAGCAACAGTACCGGAGCAATCTTCTCTTCGGTCAGTACTTTGGCAGCCTGAATGCCGTCGAGTTTGGGCATTCGGATGTCCATGATCACCAGATCAGGGCGTAATTCGCGCGCCAGATTGATGACGCTAACGCCATCGCCTGCCTCGCCAACCACCAGATACCCCAAACCGACCAGCGTCTCCTTCAAGTGCATACGAATGATCGACTCATCATCCGCAATCACCAGGCGTAGCTGCTGGGACATAGGTCCTCTCCTCTATGCTAGAAACCGCTGTCTGCGCAAAGGGAGGCAGCCAGCATTTGTCAAACAATTGCAACGATACAGTACAATGTCAGAGTATAGCATAAGGCAAGAGCAACGGTCAAGAATTGCGATAGCGTCAATCCTGGGGCATGATATACTGAAAGACACGTTGTTGAGGGAACAATAATGAGTCCACTTCCTGAAGATCTCGATCTGACTGTACTCCGACGCCAGCTCGACACGCGTGTCATCGGCGCCATGTTTATGCGCTATGAACGGGTGACGTCAACGAACGACATCGCCAGGGAGCGTGCGCGCAACGGCTACCCCGAAGGACTGGTCGTGCTGACGGAAGAACAGTCAGCAGGGCGTGGCCGCCTCGGACGAAACTGGGTGTCGGCATATGGCGATGCGTTGCTGCTGTCGATCCTGTTGCGCCCAACCTGGCTGCCGCCCGCCGAGGCGTTCTCGCTCACGATGATGGCCGGTGTTGCGCTGTGCGAGGCGGTCGAGCAGATTGCTTCCGTGCGCGCACACCTCAAGTGGCCTAATGACCTCGTGTTATTTGTCGATGGTGAATGGCGCAAAAGTGCCGGTATTTTAACAGAGGTGAGTGTTGCCAGTGACATGATCGAGTGGGCTGTCGTCGGAATTGGGGTGAATGTCAATCAGGCGCCGGCCAGCACGGTCAACGGGCGCAACCTGCACCAGACAGCGACGTGCATCAGTGCGGCGGCAGGTCAGCGCATCTCCCGTTCCGCCCTGCTCGAAGCATTATTAGCAACGTTCGATGAACGCTACGCGCAGCTTCAATCAGGTGAGCGCGGACTGCTCTTTACCGACTGGCGCGCGCGCCTGGCGCGCATAGGTGAACCGGTAACGGTCATGTTGCCCGGCGGCGAATTGTGCGGCATCGCAGAAGATGTCGCACCAGACGGCGCCTTGTTGCTACGTGACGATGCTGGCGTTCTCCACACGGTGCACACTGGAGACGTGGGCTTTTGACCATTCCGACCCCTCCGAATGGCCCGGCAACGTTCGTCGGGGCAGGTCTGAGACGTGCCCCGACATCCCTCAACGGATTGGCAGCAACCAGGCGCCCCCGAAATCCGTCACGTACCGGTGCGACCACCAACCGTCGATTGTGCACTGGAGGAATCGTCAGCACGACGCCGGAAACGGTTGGTGCCGGGGATTGGCTCCATCACCACCCTTGGAAGCGGTACAAACAGCAGATCGAGCGCTTCCCGGATGGTAACCTGGTCATTTGCCAGTGCATATATTCTGGCAATCCGCAGCGCCGTTCGCTTGCTGGTGCGTCCTACCCGCAGAACCCGCATATAGGTGGCATACGGCAAACCGGTGAGCCGACAGAATTCACCCGTCGTTGGAGCGATGGCGGCAATGCGTTCTGCAAAATCAGGACGCGGCGCATAGGTCTGTGCAAGTTCGTATGGGTGTGGCATGGTTCCCACGCGCTTTTCATCACAAGAACGAAATGTTACGATCAGGCGACAAACTTATACCCCAGATTACGCACGGTGATAATATGACGCGGCGATTCGCTGTCGGGCTCAATCTTGGCGCGTAACCGGCGAACATAGACGGCGACCAGATTGCTTTCGCCTTCATAGTCGTATCCCCATACCTTGCTGAGAATCTGGCTGGGACTCAATACACGCCCTGAGTTCTGCATCAGGTAGTAGAGCAGGCGAAATTCAATCGGAGTAAGCACAACGCTGCGACCATCTTCGAAGAGTACGGTATGCTCGATCGGGTCGAGCGTCAGTGGTCCCTGCGAAATGCGCGTCACCGGGTTGACCATATCGCTGTTGCGCCGCCGTAGCACCGCTTCGACGCGCGCCAGCAACTCGGCCGGTTCGAACGGTTTCACCAGATAATCGTCACCGCCGATCTGCAAACCGGTCACGCGATCCTGCAATTGTCCGCTGCCGGTGACGAAAATAATCGGTACGTCCGACATCCGGCGGATCTGGCGGCAGATGTCGAAGCCGCTCATCTTCGGCATACCTACATCGAGCAACACCAGATCGGGTGAGCGTTGTTCGATCGCCTGCAACACGCCAGTTGCGTCGTAGGCTTTAATGACTCTGTATCCGGCATCTTCGAGCAGAAAGGACGTGAGTTTGACGCTCGCCAGATCATCGTCAGCGACCACGATCTCCATTAGATTCTCCTTACGCTATCCAACTACGGTCTCTCTCAAGAGATAATCGCCGTATCGAGATTCAGTATACGGCGGTGTATTACCAAAACATTACAAAGGTGTCATCTACGACCACGTTTACAGGAGCACAACCCATGGACAATGCAACCAGAGGGCGCACACGGCGCAACCGGCGCCCAACCGAAGACGAGCGATTGCTGGCGCGCCCGCGCGCCAATACCGATTTTCTCAGCTCTGACACCTGGCGCGTGCTGCGCATTATGGGGGAGTTCGTCGATGGCTTCGAAGCGCTGGCGGATGTCGGTCCGGCCGTCACCATTTTCGGTTCAGCGCGAGTCGGCGCTGATGACCCGCTGTATCAGACAGCGGTTGATGTGGCGCGAACACTTGGCGAAGCGGGATTTACCATCATTACCGGCGGCGGACCTGGCATCATGGAGGCGGGGAACCGCGGTGCACGCGAAGCCGGGGCGCGCTCGGTCGGTCTCAACATCGAACTCCCCTTCGAGCAGCACCTCAATCCGTATGTCGATACATCGGTGACGTTTCGCTACTTTTTTGTGCGAAAGATGATGCTCGTCAAGTACGCGCAAGCGTTCGTTATTTTTCCCGGCGGCTTCGGGACGCTCGATGAACTGTTCGAGGCGCTGACCCTGGTGCAGACCGGAAAGGTGCGCAATTTTCCGATCATCCTGTTCGGCAGCGCCTACTGGGGCGGCCTGCTGACCTGGCTGCGCGAAACGGTGCTGCCTGCGCGCAAAATCGCAGCCGCCGACGTCGATCTGCTGATCATCAGCGACTCGATCGAGGATGTGCGCGACCTGATTGTACGATCGACGTATGATGCGCAGTGGCGCGCCGGAACCGAGGCGGCGGCGCACGAAGTCACCCGTCGCGTGTTGGAACGACGATCTGAATGAGGTGAAACTGCCTGACCCTTGAGGTCTCTACCGAGATCTCATCTCTGCACGGGAACGTCATCGGCGGAATGATTTCCGCCTCTGGTTCAGACGCGGCTTGACCTCAAGGGTCTTGACGGAAGAACGTCACCTTCACCCTACGTCTACCACCAGACGAACGCCCAGCCGCTCATAGATCGCCTGCGCCAGCGGCCAGGCATCTGGCGTGATCACCGGGCGATGGTCAACGATATCGACTGCCAGCCCATGCAGGAGACGACGATGCGGCAACGGCAGCGGCTGCGGCGGCAGCGCGATGCGCTCCCCAGTGCGTTGCGCCGCCAGGGTTGGCTTCATTGCCTGCGCATACCCGCAAAGCAGCGCTTCGGTCTCATTGATCGCGCGCAGCGTCGCGCCTGCGGCAACCTGCGCATAGCGCGGCACACCACGCCCCCGCCGCCGCCGGATGACCTGTCCCTGATGCACGACGCATCCATCGAGGCCGTTGCGCGTTTCGACCGGCGCAGCAACCCAGTCCAGGCGCTGAGCATCAAAGACACTCCATCGCTCGCCATCGGGCAGCGGATGCCAGGAAGCGCTTCCCCACGGCTGCCGTGGCGGCAGCGGAGGCAGTGCGCGAATACGGTCTTCAAGGGTGCGCACTCGAAAGCCGCGCTCACGCAGCCGCGCCAGCAACCCCTCACGTCGCCAGGAGCGGAGCGTGAACCAGCGCCCCTCCAGGTCGCCCTCGCGCTTCAGCAATGTATTGGCGCGCGGATCGCGCACCATGAACCGCCCCGGCGCGATTTCATCAATGTCATACGGTTGGTCGGCAGATTTCATACGCCACGTAACGGTGCTGTTATTCACCTTCGTTTGAACCGGTCACAACGATATTGGCAACGTTTGCCTCACCATAGCGATGATCGGCAGCGATCAGATCATGGCGGATCTGCGCCATTTCGACGAGATGCGCTCGTTCGTGCGAAATGAGCCAGTTCGCCTGGTGGAGCAGATTGATGACGCCGTACACCTCATGGCGACCTTCACGACGCCAGGCGGCGCTGGTCAACCCGCGCAACAGATTCAACGTCTGCGTGCGCGTCGTATGGTAGGCGTCGAGCACGGCGTCAACCGGCTGATCGCGGTATACCGCCGCCGATTCGAGCGCCGGCGGATGCGCAGGCGAAAGCGTCGGTTGATTGGTTTCGAGGAGCAACCAGGCGCGCTGACGAAAGACGGCGTCCATATCGGCGAGATGACCGATCAACTCCTTCAATGATGGCTTGGCGTCGTTCAGGCGACGCGAAAGCGGGTCGTCGTCGAGGCCCGCCACAAGCGCACGCAGCGCATCCTCCGTCTGCTCCAGAAACGCCATGATCGCGTGCGGTCCGAGCGTGCCCATGGCTTCGATGGCACGAAATGCCTTGTGCGCTTCGGGGACTGTGCCGCAGTTCCGGCAAGCGCCTTCGAGCTTGCCTTCACAGATCTCGCCGCATGTCGTGCAGACGAACAGATCACCGAGTTCACTGGCGCGCAGATCGCGCCCCTCGCCAATGGCGCACTGCGCTCGTGCAAGCAATTCCCGCGCAAACGGCGTTACGTCGGTGATTCGATCAGCCCCGATGTCGCCGATCACTGCACCAGAAAACGCGCTGGCGACATTCTCCGCCGTCGAGCGCACCCAACCCAGACGACGAAACGCATGCCCGGCGCGCAATGTTGAAACGTCGCTCCCGGCGCGCATGCTCCGCCCACAGATGATACGCAACATGCCCCATGCTCGCCAGGGCGAATATCTGGCGCGCTTCGTGCTCGGAGTCGGTCATATGGCAATAGCCCAGGTTCGTACACCGGAATTGTCCAGTATGCATTGTACCTCATCTCCGGCAGCATGGCGCCCCCGATCGAGGGCAAAAGAGGGTCCAGGCATGAATTGTCAGGCGGCAAGAAAACGCGTCCCTGCTGCGCTGCACCTGGGCTGGCGACCGAAGCCGCGCCGGGGAGGCGTTCCGCCGGGCGTCCACCTGCGTGGACGCCGCCGTTCCCGTCCGCGCAGGCGGACGGTCGGCCGCAGGACCACCAGGGGCGATTTCAATCGCTGGCAGCCACAGCGTCGTTTCTTGACAAATCATGCCTGCACCCGTCAAAAGAAGATAAGCGCCGCGCTGCCGAAGGCAAAAAGAGCCGTCACGCGGCTCGTCTGCGAGGCGACCGCGTCACTCCTGCCAATCCATGACCGCACCCCAATACCGGGTATAATGAGCCGGCAACTCGAACCTGGCAATACCCGGCTATTGTGCATTCCATCAGATGGCGAACAGCGCCGTAAGATGCGGAATGCCAGAAGTTCCACTATGCGCGTTGCGCTCATCCACGACTATCTCAACCAGTATGGCGGCGCCGAGCGGGTGCTCGATGCACTGCACGATCTGTTTCCCGCAGCGCCGATCTATACGTCGATCTACGATCCGGATGCCATGCCCCCCGCCTGCCGCACGTGGGACATTCGCCCGTCCTGGATGCAGCGCCTCCCTGCCTGGCGTCGCCTGTTTCGTGCGTATGTGCTCCTCTACCCGCTGGCGTTCGAGAGTTTTGATCTGAGCGCCTACGACCTGCTGATCAGCAGCAGCAGCGCTTTTGCCAAAGGGATTATCCCGCGACCAGGTTGCGTCCACATATGCTACTGCCATACGCCGATGCGCTTCGCCTGGCGTACATCGGATTACCTTGCGCGCGAAGAGTTCGGCGCTGCGCGACAGGCGGCATTGACCCTGCCGCTAGCGCTGTTGCGCATGTGGGATGTCGTATCGGCGCAGCGGGTAGACGCCTTCATCGCCAACTCGCGCGTTGTCGCACAACGCATCTGGCGCTACTACCGGCGTGAAGCGGTCGTCATTCCGCCGCCGGTGGAGCTCCCGCCGTGGTGCGAAACGCCGCCGGGCGCCTATTTCCTGGCAGGCGGGCGTCTGATCCCCTACAAACGGCTCGACCTTGCGGTTCAGGCATGCACGCGGCTGGGGCTGCCGCTCAAAATCTTTGGCGATGGTCGGGATCGCGCGCGGTTGCAGGCAATGGCAGGACCGACCATCGAGTTCCTGGGGCGCGTGAGCGAAGGGGAACTTCGTGCGCTCTTCGCCGGTTGTCGCGCTTTCATCTTCCCCGGCGAGGAAGATTTTGGCATTGCGCCGCTCGAAGCCATGGCCGCCGGACGACCGGTGATTGCGTATGCAGCCGGAGGCGCCCTGGAAACGGTCGTTGAGGGGGTAACCGGGCGATTCTTCCGCGTGCAGACGGTCGAGGCGCTGATAGACGCGCTCGTCGCAACGTTCACAGAACGGTACGATGCACACATTATCCGCCGTCACGCCGAACAGTTTGGCCGGGAAACATTCGTGGAACGGATGCGGTCGTTCATTGGAGCGCACATTGAAAGCGGGAAAGCGGAAGGTTGCGCCTCGTAGGGGCGCGCCGCCAGCGCCCCCACACACCGGTGGCGCCCCCACGCGCCACCGGCGCCCCCCCTGCCCTCCGCATGCGGGGGGGCAGGGGGGCAGAGGCAGGGGGTCGTTGAGCGGGGCTTCGCCTGGATAGCGCGCGTTCGCCGGCTGGCACGCAATGATGAACGGTTGCCGGAGACCGTGGCGGGATGGCATGGTCTGGCCTGTGCGCTGCGTGCGGTGAGCGCAGTCGAACCGCTCATGCTGAAGCGATGCGCTGAGCATGCCGAAGCGCGATGCGCTGAGCGGGTCGAAGCGCGATGCGCTGAGCGGGTCGAAGCGTGGTTCATTCCCGTTATGGTCGAAAGTACATAACAGGCTCTAGAGTAAGGGTAACTCTACAAACCTGGGAGCGAGGGTGCCCCGCCATCGTCAGTATTCGAGGGCAAGATGCCCTCGCTCCCGGGAATGAAGTGTGAACATGTACCAGTCGTTCTTGGTTTTCGGTTCTCAGTTCTTGGTTCTCGGTTCTCAGTTCTCGGTTCTCGGTTCTCAGTTCTTGGTTCTCGGTTCTCAATTCTTGGTTCTCGGTTCTCAGTTCTTGGTTCTCGGTTCTCAGTTCTCATGACCATTCCCACATACATCACCATCCTGCATCACCGCTGGCTGCTGGTCATCGCACCGGCCATCATCGCCGCCGTGCTCAGTCTGGGACTGGCGCTGCTCGAACCGCCGCACTACCGGTCGTCCGCCAGCCTGTTGATCACGCGCAGCGAGGACCGGCGTTTTGACACCGAAGACGCTCTGGCGTATGATCTTCCTGCAATCGTGCAGGGCGTACCGTTCAGCGCCGAAGTCAGCAGCGCACTGGCGCGCGCCGGCATATCGCTTCCGCCCGATCAGGTGCGTGCGTCGCTTGGTGCGTCGAATCAGCGGCGGGTGGTGCAAATATGGGCGGAAACCGATGATCCGGCGCTTTCCGAAGCGCTGATAACCATTGCCGTCGAACTGGTTCAACAACGCGGGCTGGCGTTGTGGGGCGATCCGGCAGCAACACCGGAATATCCGCTGGTCAACGTGGTTGTGCTCGAATCGCCTGGTCCGGCAACACGAACGAATGGTTGGACCACAGCACTCATGACGGCAATGCTCCGTGGGCTTGCCGGCTTGCTGGCAGGCGCATTACTGGCACTTGGAATGCACTATTGGGAAACGTCGCGCGCCCTGCCATTGCGCGAAGGAGGATAACATGCAACTTACGGATTACCTGGCTGTGCTGCGTCGCCGCTGGTGGATCATCGGCCTGACAGCAATTGTTGCGGTTGCCAGCGCCCTGATATTCAGCCGTCTCCAGGAGCGTGTGTATCGCTCCGAGGCGAGTTATCTGGTTGTGCCGAACCGGATCGACAACGGCCTGTCGATTGTGCTGCAGAACAGCATGAGCAGTTTCCGCGAGATGGCGCTGGCGCGACCGCAGTTGCAGAAGATCAGCGACGAACTGCAACTCGACCGGACGCCAGAGTGGTTACTGAGGCGTGTCGCCATTCAGCCGCGCCCCGACGAGCGCAAAATGATCGTGCAGGTCGATTATCCTGATCCGGCAACAGCGCAGCGGCTGGCAGACGCCATTGGCAACAACATGGTGGCGCTGGTCAGCGCGCGCAACAACTTCCTCGAAGGAACCGACCGGATTAGCATGACCGTACTCGAACCGGCAACACCGCCAGTGCTGCATCGTCCGCAGACCCGTGTCAACATGCTCGCCGGGGCGGTGCTTGGGCTGGTGCTGGGCATCCTGCTAGCATTCATACTCGAAGCCCTCGACGACACCATCAAAACGCCGAACGATGTCGAACGCCATGTGCAACTGGCGACGCTGGGGGCCATCCCTGCGACCGGCAGCGATACTCGCAGCATCGCGCTGGCGACAAAACGGTGAATGAGACAAAGCAGTGAATGAAAAGAACACAAGGGAGATGAGTCAGACGAACGGATACGTTGATTCTCCGCTTATTGCCCTGCGCGATCCACGATCAGCAGCAGCGGAAGCCTACCGGACGTTACGCACCAATATTCAGTTCTCCAGCCTCGACAAGCCGCTGCATACCCTGCTGGCGACGAGCACTGCACCCGATGAGGGGAAGTCCACAACGCTGGCGAATCTGGCGGTGACCATCGCACAGGCGGAGCAGCGCGTCATTCTGGTGGACTGCGACCTGCGTCGGCCATCATTGCATACCCTGTTCGGCTTGTCGAACGATGTCGGACTGACGAATATGATCCTGGCGCAGGACGATGCACCGCCGCCGCTGCAAGAGACAGGCGTGCCAGGGCTGAGCCTGCTGGCGAGCGGTCCGCTGCCGCCGCGCCCCGCCGACATTCTTGGTTCGCGGCGCATGGAAGCGGTGATTCAGCGCTTGCGCAGCATGGCGGATATGGTGCTCTTCGACACGCCTCCTGTTATTGCCGTGACCGATGCAGCCGTGCTGGCAACACGCGTCGACGGCGTGCTGCTGGTAATCGAGGCAGGGCGAACACGGCGCGAGCGGGCGCGGCGGGCGCGCGAAATCCTGGAAAAGGTCAAAGCCAACATCATTGGCGTGGTGCTCAATGGGGCGCGTTTCGATGGTGAATACGGATACTATGGGTAAGGGTCTGTTGCCCGACTTCACGCCCTGTGATACAATAGCGGTATTATGATAAGGATGAATAAGTGATCGAGATATGCGTCGTGCCTTGCAAACGTGGCGCCAGTAATTGATGGTCATGCGCAACTCATCATCCATATACGAAACCACAGGCGTCTCCAGAGCATATCCGGCGTATAGCAGCAGATAGTCGCCCTCTGAAGACAGCGACGGAGATCGCACTATGCCAGATTACCCGATACGAAATCCGGCGATTGTTCTGGTGGAGGATGAACCCGACATTCTCATCATTCTCCATCGCCTTATGCGCGATCTCACCGGCGGCTACGATATCGTCACCGTGACCGGCGGTGCAGAAGCCCTGGCACAGATTGCGCTACGTCCGGTGCCGCTGGTCATTACCGACTACAATATGCCGGGGATGAACGGTTTGCAACTGACCGCAGCCATCAAAGAGACGTCCCCTGATACGCGCGTCGTCCTGATCACGGCATATGCGACCCCCGAACTGGAAAAACGCGCCCGCGAGCAGCGCGTCGATTATTACCTGCCGAAACCTTTCCCCCTCGACCGCCTCGAACAGATTGTGCGTGATGTGTTGAGTTAGGGGTTAAGGATCCAATCCCTAACCCCTAATCCCTATAACCCCTAACCTCCTCCCAACCGCCGCTTGCGTTCTGCCAGATAACTCTGGATCGCCAGGAATGACGGACGCGGACTCCAATCCGGGTTCAGAATGCCAAACGATGCCTGCTCGTGGTTCGGTTTCCCCTGCGCGCCCCAGAGGACGGCAAAGTTCATGTTCCACAAAAAGGTGACCCCCACCCATGGTTTGCCGTCGGGGGTGCGATACAGTTCATCAATCCGCCGCATCGCGCTGATGATATAGTCGCGCTGCTGTTCGAGCGACACATAGTTGCCGAACTCATACCCTGGCGTGTCATTGGGCGTCGCCCAACCAAATTCGGTGATCCAGATCTGATGATCGCCGACCCCTTCTTCCACCATGAACTTGCGCACATTCTCAACATGGCGGAAGTAGTGCGTCGGATGGTCATTCCAGCAACGATCCGGCGCCGGTTTGCACCCCTCGATATAACTTGGCTTTTCGGGCCAGAGGGTGTCGGGCGGGTTGGCAGCGCCGCCGGGATGGACCGCCTGCGCGTCGAAGTAGTCCTTGATCAACCCTCCCTTGTACTCGTACATCGCGCGGTAGTAGCGCTCATCGGAAACCGCAAGCGATGGCTCATCGACGCCGCTCGACGACGGCGCGCCTGCCAGTACGAAAATGCGCGGCTCGACTGCCTTGATCCGCTTGTAGCATTCCACCAGGATTTCAACATAGTGCCCGGCATCCTCGACCGTCACCCGTCCGCCGTTCTCGACCGCCAGGTTCTGTTCGTTCCAGATTTCGATTGCCTTGATCTTCGTGCCATACCGCCGAACCATCGCTTCAACAAAATTGCCCATTGTCACCGGGTCACGCGGCAGACCATTGGTCGGATTGTAGAACGAGGGCGCTTTGACGACGCTGATCAGCAGATTGAGATTCCGCGCTGCGACATCGTTGACGATGTTGTCGAGTTCCCCCCATTTGTAATCACCCGGTTCCGGTCCTTCGATATCCTTCCACTGAATCTGCTGCCGGACCCAGGTATACCCTGCAATTTCCGTCAGCGTCAGCACCCGTTCGCGGTCGGTGTAGTACAGGTGCGTCACCACCCCATGTTCGGTCTGTGGCAACGTCAGCGGGAACGTCAACTCGACCGGCGTTTCAGTTGGCGCCGGAACGGTAGGCGCAACTGTCGGATCATTTGCGATTGCGGTTGGCGATGGCGCCGCCGGATTGGCCGGCGAGACGACGGGCGGCGCGGTCGGCGCATTGATCGCCGCCGTCGGCGGCGCCGTTCCCGACGATTGAGGCGCACCGCCGCATGCGGCGAACAGCGGCGTCAATACGCCCAGCAGCAGAATGAGCGTAAGCTGACGCCGATACAAAAAGGGAATCTTCACTGCGTTACTCCTTTGGTCCTGAATGAAACTCCATTGCGCTATCGATACCCGGTCTGCAAACCTGTCCGAATCACCAATGGGCGGGCGTCATCGTGAGCGCGGCGACATAATCTCTCCGCTCGTCAGAAGCCTGCTTCGAGCCTGTCCGAAGACCCAAAGAGACCAGCATCATCGCACGCGAAGCAATCTCCCCGCTCAGCAGAAGACCCCGCTTTCGCTTGCACTCCTGGCGATGACGGCAGGCGCATGGTGCTTGGATAGGCGCTTGCTGCCACGTTCAGCGACATGAGCAGCCGACCGCGACTATTATAGCCGAGCATCAGACGCCATCCGATACAAGCGGGCTGACGTTCGCGTGATTCGTTGCTGACACGATATGTCCAACAGATGCGATGGGGATTGAAGGTTACAGGCGCAGACGTTGAACGTGGCGGACGCAAAGTGGGCAACGGCATGTAGGGGCGCGCGCTTGGCGCGCCTGGGGCACAGTGGACCGGGCACGAGGCATGCGCGAAAGGGAGCATTTTCGCGCCGGAGGCGCGCCCACGCGCACAGGGCACGGCGGGATGCGCTCCTGGTCGGTCGTAGGTTTCCCGCAGCGCGCCCACGCGCACACGGCACGGTGGGAATGTTCCTGCCCTCGGCGCGCAGACCTCGAGGCGCGCCCACGCGCACAGGGCATAGTGGTCGGTTCTCAGTTCTCATACTAACGTGCGGTCAGTCAGACAAGATGTTCGAGCGCCCGGTTCGCACGGCGTAACGATCCACAACGCGCGTCGGCAGTCGTGGACGCATGACTCCACCCTGGCGTCAGCAGCCCCAACGGGGCTTGCACTTGCTCAGCGAGGGCTTTAGCCCGCAACACCCCAGCATCCCGCTGCGCGCCCCGGCAGCATGGTACGAATGACCGCACATGAGTATCAGTTCTCAGGGCGCGCCCACGCGCACAGGGCACGGCGGCGCGACTGGTCGGCGAGGTGGTTGCAGACGAGGGCGTGCCCACGCGCGCAGGGCACGGCGTCCGAGACAGAGGCGGGTTTCATCCGGACGCATCCACTGCGACCGCGTCGAGCAGACGACGCACCTGACTCAGCAAGGTATGACGATTGAACGGCTTTTGCAGAAAAGCGACGACTGGATTGTCGTAGGGGACTGATACCTGACGGGCATAGCCAGACATAAAGAGCACGCGCACACCAGGATAGCGGAACTGAACCCAGGACGCCAGTTCGACACCGCTCATCCCCGGCATCACCAGATCGGTGAGCAGCAGATGAAGCGCGTGCTCAGAAAGCGTCTCGACCACATGCTGCGCTTCATGCCCATTGCTCGCCTCGATGACGGTATACCCATCATCGCGCAGGATGCGCACTGCCAGGCGCCGAACCGCCGGTTCGTCCTCGACCACCAGGATCGTTTCTAACCCGCGCTCCGGTTGCGTATCCGCCTCGGATTCCTGGCAATGCGGCGACTCGCCGGCGGCATACGGCAGGCAGACCTCAAAGCGCGTTTCCTGTCCCACTTCGCTCTCAAAGCGAATAAACCCACCGTATTGCTGCACAACGCCCAGGCACGTCGCCAGACCCAGACCGGCGCCCTTTCCATGCGCTTTTGTGGTAAAGTACGGCTCGAAAATATGCGCTTTGATCTCATCCGAAATGCCGATGCCGGTATCCTGAACGACAATGCATACATAGTGCGTTGATCCTGCTACATCGTCTGTCGCCTCCATGAGCGACGTGGTCAGCGTGAGCGCGCCCCCTTCCGGCATCGCATCACGCGCATTGACGATCAGATTCATCACGACCTGCTCAAACTGATGCGGATCGATATGGATCGGACAGGGATCCGGCGCCGGCGACCAGGTCAGGCGGATGTCTTCACCGATCAGGCGCGTAATCAGGGGAACCATCTCATCTATCACCGCGTTGGCATCGATGATTTGAGGGGAACCCGGTTGACGCCGCGCAAAGGTGAGCAACTGGCGCACCAACCCGGCTGCTCGCGCAGCGCTCTGGCGGATCGCCTGAAGATCCGGGTATGCTGGCGAGTCCGGCGGCAATGTCGCCAGCACCAGATCGGCGCTGCCGCCGATCACGGTCAGGATATTGTTGAAATCGTGGGCGACGCCGCCTGCCAATCGTCCAATCGCTTCCAAACGCTGCGCGTGCATCAATTGCGTCTGAAGCCGTTCGCGTTCGACTTCTTCCTGCTTGCGCGCAGTGATGTCGAAGAAAATGGTTGCAAACTGATCCGGTCCCAGCGGCGATACCGAAATGAAGAAATGCTTTCGCATCGGCTCGAAAAAGACTTCAAACTGCGCCGGCTGACCGGTGGCGACGACTGCGCTGAACTCTGCGAGATACGGCGGCTCAGGCGTGCCATAGACATCGGTCGCAAGGCGATCGATCACCTCTTCGCGATGAAGACCAATGATCCGTTCGTACTGTTGGTTGACATCGAAGATTTCATAATTGATTGCTCTGCCGCTGTCATCATAGATCAGACGATGAAGCGCGACACCTTCGACCATATTGTTGAACAACGAACGGAAGATCTGTTCACGCTGATGGAGCGTCGCTTCGGTGCGCTGACGATGAATGGCGCTGGCGATCAACTGACCGGTCAGTTGAAACGCCTCAATCACTGCATCGGACGGCTGGTATTCGCGGGTCACCACATCAAAGCCGATCCATCCAATGAGCTGCGCGCCGACGAACAACGGGATGCCAACAGCCGTTTGGATGCCAAGCCGAACCATCTCCCGCCGTATCACCTCATATTCAGAGGACTCCGGCACATCCCGCCGCTGTACTATGACGACCTCGCCACGCCGCATCGGTTCAATCACCGGCGCAAAATCCCGAAGATCAATCCGATTGCGTCTTCTCCCATCCGACACGACATCGGGACGCGCCCACTCGTGGGTTCTAATCGCCTGATCACCGGCGGGCGTTATCAGGAAGATGTAACTGCGCTCGATACCGGTGAGTCGGACGACCTGTTCGAGCACACCGGTGATCTGCGCATCGATCTGCGCTACCTCACAGCGCACAACATCGTTGGCCGCCTGCTGGATCAACTTAATGAAACGGAGCCGGTTGTGGAGCAATGCCTGTTTGCGCTTGCGCTGCGTAATATTGCGCCAGATCAGGAGACGCCCGTTGATCCGGCCTTCCTGGCTGACGAGCGGACTGATCTTAACCTCGAAGAACTGGTGCTGCCACTGACTTTCCAGCACCTGCTCGCCCGGCTCGCGACATGCCTGAACCAGCGCAGGACAGTCCGCCAGCACCGTCTCGATTGGATGCCCAAAGAGCGACCTGCCGTCGGGCGCGAACAGGCGCTGCGCCGCCGGATTCATGTCAATAATCCGATTGCGGTCGTTGAGCACAATTACCGCATCGCTCATCACCTCGACCACATACTCGCGCGCAATTGGCGCCAGCGTAAAGAGCCGGTAGCGAAACATGCTCCAGAGAATTGCCAGACCAGAGAATGCCAGCGCTATTGGGGTCAGGTCGAGCGGCATAAAGGGATGCAACCCGAAGAGTTGCAACAGGTTCGCAAGCCATGGCACAAGTGCACTCAAGGCAATCATTGTTGCACGACTGCGATACAGCGACGACGCCCGGCGCGCGGCGCGCCAGAATATCACCATACCCAGGACAATCAATGCGTAGCTGTACACTACGAACACCCACACCCACGGACCAGGGATGACGTTCAACAGGACGAACGAACCTTGCTGAACCAGCGCAGCGTGTGCATAGTACAGACCGTGCGCACTGTTTGTCCAGTTCAGCGCAACCGTTGCAATCGGGATGACGTACCACGGCGCGCCACGCCAACGCCACAGCCACATCGCGTACCTGGTGTAGGCGATGACAAAGCGCAGATACAGCACCGGAAGGAATGCAATGCCGAGGTGGGCGACGCCAAGCCAGAGCAGTTTGGTCGGAAGCGACGTGCTAACCAACGTCAGCCCGTATGCCAGCGTCCAGACCACGGCTGCCGCCATGAGCATGACCAGTTGCGTGGCGCCGGCCGTCATCCGCTGGCGCCAGGCATACAGCGCGACCGCTGTTTCAATGAGCGCTGCGGTCAGGAGCAACGAGGTAAAGACGGGCAACAACCACATGGTCAGCGACTCCCTGCAACGCATTCGGGGTCAAAATGCGCGTTGCGCAGAGCAACGAACATCCTGACCCCGGGGTCTCTGCGCCAATCGGAAGATCTGGCCGATTGACACTATTGTACCGATTGTACTACCACTTCGTAACGAATTCGTTGTGTTTCTAAACCACCTCCAGCGCCTGCGCCAGATCGGCGATCAAATCTTCGGGATGTTCGACACCAATTGAGAGCCGGATCATCGCCGGGGTAATCCCCAGTTCTATCCGTTCTTCGGGATCGACGTCTGCATGGGTCATGGTTGCGGGGTGTTCGGCAAGCGATTCAGTGCCTCCCAGGCTGACTGCCAGGTGGATCAGTTGCAACGCATTCAGCAGACGAAACGCCTCGGCCTCGCCGCCGACGACCTCGAATGAAATCATGCCCCCTGGCGCGCTGCACTGACGCTGAAACACCTCGTATTGCGGGTCGTCTTCGGTCAGGTTGCCCAGGTAGTGCACGCGCGCCACCTTTGGGTGCGCATCCAGAAATGCGGCAACGTGCCGCGCGGTTTTCATCTGGGCGGTCATGCGCAATTTGAGCGTTTCCAGGCTGCGCAGCAGCAACCAGCCGGTGTGCGGTCCCGCCATCGTGCCGAAGATCGTGCGCAAAATCTTGACCTGATCCAGCAATTCGCGGCTTCCCAGGCAGACCCCCGCGATGACATCGCTGTGCCCGCCGATGTATTTAGTGGCTGAATAGAGCACCAGGTCGGCGCCGTGTCTGAGCGGTTGCTGCCAGAGCGGTCCCAAAAACGTGTTGTCCACCGCCACCAGAATGCGGCGCGTGCCGCTCAACCGTTCTGCCAGCGCAGCATATGCCGCAATGTCAACCAGGTCGTTCGTCGGGTTGGCGGGCGTCTCAATGAACACGAACGCCAGACGTTCGATCAGCCCAAGGCGGGCAAGATGACGTTCCGCCTGTTCCGGCGGCGTCCCGGCGCGAAACCCGACCACGCGGACGCCGAATTGCGGCAGAATGTGCTTAAGCAGGAAATCGGTGCCGCCATATACCGGTTCGCTGTGGAGCAATACATCGCCAGGACGCAGAAATGTCAACAGTGTGGTGGTGATCGCTGCCATGCCGCTCGCAAAGACCGCCGCCGCTTCGGCTTCGTCCCACAGCGTCAACCGGTCTTCGAGGATTTCGAGGTCGGGATTGTTGAGACGGCTGTAGATCAACCCCATCTGCTCACCGTCACGACGCGACCGCAGACCATACGCCAGTTCAAAGAATGCCTTGCCCTCTTCGGCCGATTTGAAAATGAACGTCGAGGTCTGGAAGATCGGGATTTTGGCGGCGCCCTCCGACCATTCGGGGCGGTAGCCGTAACTCATCATCAGGCTTTCCGGATGGAGAGGACGACCGTTGAGGTATCCTTCCGGTTTGCGCTCTGCCATACCTGCCTCCTTGCACGTGAGCGGAACGCCGCTGTTCCGCCGCTGCTAATCACGCGGGCCGAAAAACCACTGCATTACGCGCAGTTCGTCGACCGCCAGCCGTTGTTGCATGACTTCATGATAGACGACGCTGCAATCATATGGAACGCTGCGCAGCGAGATGATCCCGTCTTCGATGACGATGTAGTGCGCCTCTTGATCCGGATCATCCATTCGGCGGTAGGACGCGCTGCCGGGATTGAGCCAGACCTCGCGTTCGCCAAGCGTCATAATCCCCTGGCGATGGGTATGCCCCAGGATCAACCGATCGATCTCGCGATCGGGAAAGCGCGTCTGACAGAATGAACGATAGGCGTGGCGGCTCAAAATGAGTTCGTAATTGCGGTAGAGATGGGTCATGCCATAACGAACGCCGTCGAGATCAAAGGTCACCGCTTCCGGCAACGACATCAAGAAATCGGCGTCTGCCGCCGTCAACCGCCGGGCATTGTGGTGGCGCCACTGGAGTGCGCTGTCGGTGATGTGCCAGAGCGCCGGTTCGTGGAACGTTTCCGCCACCTGCCGGTCGTGGTTGCCCTGCACGCACACGACGTTACGGGCGCGTATCCAGTCGAGCACTTCACGCGGGTATGCGCCATAATCGACCAGATCGCCGGCGCAGTAGACGGCGTCGGCGCCGCGCTCACGCGCCCAGATCGCTTCTAAGGCGATGAAATTGCTGTGGATGTCGGAAAGGATCAATGCTTTCATTACTTTTACAAGATACCAGATGTCAGGGTAGTGCTTGAATAAAGAACTGAGAACCAGGAATCGAGAACCGAGAACCGGAGGTTAGGGGTTGAATAAGCGCACACAAAGGCGCAAAGGCGCAAAGATACCGCATATGAAGCCGTTGGTGATGGCTCGTTTTTTAGAGCAATCATGACTTCACTGCAAAAAGATGTAACCACGAAGGTCACAAAGGGACACAAACGATTCACTTTCGTGCGCTTCGTGTCCTTGGTGGTTAGCCTTTGTGCAGTGGACTCAATCATGATGACCCTATGACCCTGGAGATCAGGACCGCACCTGTGGCGCGGATGGCAATGGTTTCGCCAGGCTCAACTGGCGTTGGCTGAGCCGGCGTTGGCTGAGCCGGCGTTGGCTGCGCCTGTCGAAGCCAACGCCAGTTCCACGACACACACTGCGGGCAACAGGACGCATCATCTGGTTGCTCACTCTACGATAACAGAACTGCCCAGGCGTGGCAATCGCGCCATCGGCGGCGCGCCCCTTGCAGGCGCCCCCAACCGACATCCGCATCGCCATCGGCGCGCCCCTTGCGGGCGCCCCCAACCGACATCCGCATCCAATCAGGTGTATGATAGACACACACTGCATGACAGAAATCGGAGTTCACCATGATCCGCGGACAGGTCACATCGGAAGAGTGGCAGACACTCTGCGCCGCGCCGTGGGCTGTGGGGTTGTACGTTGCCACAGCGGTCGGCGGTAAGGTGCAGGAGGTGCGTGAACGTTTGGCGCTCGGCGCGGCGCTGCACCGGGCATTGGAACGCGACCACGAACACGACCTGATCGGCGCAGTGGCGGCAGACATTCTGCGCGAAGCGCCGCCGGGCGCACGCTGGACCTGGCAGCCCGGCGATCGCCCGGCAATGTTGCGCGCGGTCACCGCTGCCGGGACCATTGCCTCCCGGCTTCCATCCGGTCTCGCCTTCCGCCGCTGGTTGATGGACCTGGCGCTTGAAATGGCGGCTTCTGAGATCGATGGCGGCTGGCTGGGCATCGGCGCCGAGACGATCCACCAGATGGAACAAGCCGTGCTGATCGATCTGGCGAACGCACTGGAACTGCCAAGCCGAGCATAATATCAGCCGCGCTCCCGGTTTCTGAGCGCCGGCTTCCGCCGCGCCCGACGCAACCGCTGCGGGATGATCGTCACCGGCGCCGGCCCGCCACGTTCACGCAGGAGTTCCAGGCGTCCCGGCGGATCGACTCCGAGGCTCAGCGACAGGCTGCCGTCAGGACAGGCATTGATGCACGCCTGGCACAAGATGCACTCGCTGGAGAGCACCCGCACGCCGTGATGCGTGTAATCGGTAATGCGAATATCCATCGGACAGGCGGCAACGCATTCGCCAAGCGCATTGCAGCGCTGCGGGTCGCCGCGCACCTTGAGGAGCGAGAGGCGCGCGGTAGGCAGCGCAAGCACGCCCGCCGGACACAGATACTTGCAGAAGGCGCGATTGTCGCGCAGAACGAACGCCAGAGTCACGCCGAGCACATAGTACAGGGCAACTCCGCCAATAAACCAGATCAGGGCATCGACGCGATCCGGCAGATACCGGAAGCCAAACCAGAGCAGCGCAATAAGCGCCATGCTCACAACCAGGTGCAGATAGCGCAGGTAGCGCCAGACTCCGCCACGACGCCCGTCGCTATGACGAAACGGCAGCAGATCGAGCAGCGCGCCCGTCCAGCACGCCCATCCGCAGTAGACGCGCCCGAAGATCAGCGGACCAAACAGTTTGGCAATGGCGAAGTGGAGCAACGCCGCTCCGAAAACACCGCTGAACAACTCGAAGAAGAACCCCTCGACTGCAACGATCGATTGTTGAGCCAGAACGCGCGCCAGCGCCGCAGCGAGCATCCCGATCCCAATTGCGGCGACCAGCGGACGACGACCGGCGATGCGTTTCGCCGGCGGCAGACTCAGGTAGAACAGAATTCCCGGAGCGATGATCGTTCCCAGATACCCGAAAAAGATCAGGGGCGCGAGTGACTGACTGATGACCCAGGCGCCTGCCCCAATTCCCCACAGCGTAGCAGCAGCGCAGCCTGCGGCTATCAGCCGCGTGCGCAACGTCAGCGCTTGCATCCGGCGCCCCTTTCGCTATGCGGTGTAACAGGGGTAAGACGCTCCCGTTGTCTCCAGAGTTTCATTGTTCAATCTTCATCAGCCGCCGGGCGGATGGGCTGCCAGACGCGCATCGGCGACGGCGCCGCGATGAGCGTTCCGCCACAATGTGCGTGCCGGCGCTCCCAGCCACGGCTGCGGTCAGCAGTTCAGGCGACGTGATGATGACTTCTCGCCCTCCGTGTGCCAGAAATCGCAATGCCGCCTCGATTTTCGGTCCCATATTGCCGGGCGGAAAATGCCCTTCGGCGGCGTATCGCCGCAATGCTGCGGCGCGCACACGCTGCAACGGCATCTCGTCCCGTCGGCGATAATGAAGATAGACACACTCGACATCGGTCGAAATGATGAGCAACCGGGCGTGCAGCAAGCGGGCAAGCAGCGCCGCCGCCAGGTCTTTGTCGATCACCGCCTCGACGCCAACCAGCTCACCGCCGCGGCGCACCACGGGAATGCCGCCGCCGCCCGCAGCGATGACCACATAACCAGATGCCGCCAGGTCGCGGATGGCGTCGATCTCAACGATCTCACGCGGTTCGGGCGAAGGCACAACCCGCCGCCAACCGCGTGCTGCATCCTCGACGACCGTCCACCTCTTGTCGCGGGCGCGCTGCTGTGCCTGTTCAGCCGTGTAGAATGGTCCCACCGGCTTCGTCGGGTGCTGGAAGGCGGGATCAGCGGGATTGACGACCACCTGAGTCAGCACAGTTGCCACCGGCGCCTGCACACCGGCATCGGCGAAGGCATGGATCAGCGCCTGTTCGAGCATATAGCCAATGGCGCCCTGTGTGCTGGCGCCGCATACGTCGAGCGGTTCGGGATACACATGATCGGCGGCGATCTCTGAGCGCAGCAGTTGCGCGCCAACCTGCGGTCCATTGCCGTGGGTGATGATGATCGCGTGCCCACGCTGCACCAGCCCGGCAATCGCGCGCGCGGTTGTGAGCGCATTCGCACGCTGTTCTTCGGTGCTGCCACGCTGACCGGAGCGAATGAGCGAGTTGCCGCCAATGGCAACAACAGTTGGTCTACGCACGGTCTGCTCCTGGCTGACTCATCAGATCGATCATGATCGCCTTCTGAACGTGGAGCCGGTTCTCTGCCTGATCGTACACCACCGACTGCGACGACTCGATCACCTCATCGGTAACTTCCTCGCCCCGGTGACACGGCAGGCAATGCATGAAGATCGCGTCGGGGCGGGCATACGCCATGAGACGCGCATTGACCTGATAGGCGGCAAACGCTTCACGTCGCACAGCCGCTTCCGACTCGCGCCCCATACTGACCCACGTATCGGTATAGACGACATCGGAGCCCATCACCGCTTCACGCGGATCGTCGGTCACTTCGATCACCGCACCAGAGACGCGCGCATCTTCACGCGCCATCTGGACGATCCGTCGATCCGGTTCATACCCGTGCGGCGTGGCGACAACCAGGTGAGCGCCGCATTGGGCAGCGCCAAACATGAGCGAATGCGCAACATTGTTGCCATCCCCCACATAGGCGATGCGGAGACCTGCCAGCCGGCCCTTGCGCTCCAGCATCGTCAGGTAGTCCGCCATCGCCTGGCAAGGGTGCAACAGGTCGGTCAGACCGTTGATGACCGGTACAGTTGCGTGCCTGGCTAACTCCACCACAGTGTTATGCTCGAATGTGCGCGCCATGATCCCATGAACCCAACGCGACAGATTGCGCGCCACATCGATCACGGCTTCGCGCTTCCCCAGTCCAATCTCCTGCGGTCCCAAATAGACGGCGAAGCCGCCGAGTTGCTGGACGCCGATCTCGAACGTGACGCGCGTGCGCAGCGACGGCTTCTCGAAGATCATCGCCAGCGCTCGGCCCTTGAGTGCATGCGCATATGCCATTGGCAACGCCTTGACATGGCGCGATAGGTCGAGCAAGCGCCAGAATGCCCCTTGCGGCAGATCATGGATCGAAAGGAAATGTCGGACGTGCATAGCGCTTCTCCCTTTGTCTCCAGGTAACGCTTTACCGTCTCAGCCGCGACTGCCGCGCTCACGCCGGAAGCGTGCCAGCGCCGTGTCGATCGCCTCAGCCAGACCCGGCATAGTGCGCTCTTCGAGTTCGTAGCGCACCCGCACAACGGGGCGCTCCAGCGCCATCAGGCGTCGCAGGTCCACCGGCGTTCCCAGAATCACCAGATCGCACGGTGTGCGCCGGATGGTCTCCGCCAGATCACGGATCTGATCCGCGCCATAACCGACGGCGGGCAGCACGGCATCGAGATGAGGATAGTCGTGAAACGCCTGAGCAATCAGGCCCACCGCATAGGGACGCGGATCGACAATCTCGGACACTCCGTAGCGCTGCGCAGCGATCATGGCAGCGCCAAAGCGCATCCCGCCGTGGGTGACGGTCGGTCCATCCTCAACCGCCAGAACGCGGCGTCCACGGATCGCAGCCGGATCATCGACGCTGATCGGCAGCGCCGCTTCGACAATGGCGGCGCGCGGATTGATGCGGGCGATGCTTTCGCGCACAGCGGCGACGTTTTCGGCAGGCGCGGTATCCACCTTAGAGATCAGCGCCACATCAGCACAGCGCAGATTCACCGCCCCTGGATAGGCCGTCGCTTCATCACCAGGGCGATGCGGATCAACCAGGGTGATCGTCAGGTCGGGACGGAAGAAGGGCGCATCGTTGTTGCCGCCGTCCCAGACGATCACGTCCGCCTCGTCCTCCGCAGCCTCGAGAATGGCGGCATAGTCGACCCCGGCGAACACTGGCGTTCCGGCGAGGATATGCGGTTCGTACTCTTCCTGTTCCTCAATGGTACAATCGGCATGCCGGAGATCGTCAATGGTTGCAAAACGCTGCACCTGCTGGCGTTCGAGCACACCATACGGCATCGGATGGCGCACAACGACCACCCGCAACCCACTATCACGCAGGAGGCGACAGACAAAGCGCGAGGTCGGACTTTTGCCGCAGCCGGTGCGCACCGCTACGACCGCAATCACCGGCGTGCGCGCCGCCAGCATGGTGTGCGCCGGAGCGATCAGGCGGAAATCGGCGCCTGCCGCCGCAACTCGTGCAGCGCGTTCCATCACATAGTTGAACGACACGTCCGAATAGGCGAAAATGACCTCATCCGCCTCCAACTGACGGATCGCATCCTCGAGGGCGCTTTCCGGCAGGATCGGGATGCCGTCGGGGTAGAACGGACCGGCGAGTTGCGGCGGGTAACGCCGGTCGGCGATGTTCGGGACCTGCGCAGCGGTGAACGCAATGACCCGGCTGGACGGATCATCGCGGAAGAGGACGTTGAACGTGTGAAAATCGCGTCCCGCCGCCCCCATGATGATGACTCGACGGTGAGCCATTGGCTGATCCTTTCTCAACGCTGAGATAGGCGCTCTCAATGCCGCGCGCCCTCCATGATAAGTCATGTAACCAGGAGTGGCGAAAAGATTCGGGGACGTGGAGGGAATGATTGACTACGGGCAAGGGGCGAGAGGGGAGAGGCGAGAGGCGAGAGAGGAGAGGAGGAACATCCTTCGTGCTGCTTCGCGTCCTTCGTGGATGATCCAGCATGCATCCAGGCAGAGGCAAGAGGCGAGAGGGGAGAGGCAAGAGGCGAGAGGCGAGAGGCGAGAGGGGAGAGGCGAGAGGCGAGAGGCGAGAGGCAAGAGGCGAGAGGCGAGAGGCGAGAGGCGAGAGGCGAGAGGCGAGAGGCGAGAGGCGAGAGGCGAGAGGCGAGAGGCGAGAGGCGATCTCGTTCCTCGCGCCCCTTGCCTCATACATGTCGCACCGGCGCTTGCGGCGTGGCTCGCGCCTCGCTCCTCGCGCCCCTTGCCTCATACCTATGCTATAATCCGTACTGTTTCCTGTGAAGCGCAAGGCACGGGTTTGAACGCGCAAAGGAGGGCGGCTCATGGAGATCACGCACAAACGACTCAATCGCGTCGATCTACTGGCGATCAAAGGGCGGCTCGATGCGATGAACGCACCGCAACTCAAACAGAAGTTCGATGAATTATTCGACCAGAACCGCTACCGAATCGTTCTCGATCTGTCTGAACTCGAATACGTGGCCAGCCCTGGGTTGCGTGTCCTGATCGAGGCGCGTAAGCGTGCGCGCGACTGGAAACTGACCGACTTGGAAGGCGGCGATGTGCGTATCGCCAACCTCCCGCCGCGGATCAAAGAAGTGTTCGATTTAACCGGCTTTACATCACTTTTTGAGATCTATTCCGATACGGTCGAGGCAGTCGGTTCCTTCTGATAGAGCGATTAACCAGATGTTGTACCATCATTGTCTATGTTGACCATCTTTGGGCGGACGTTGGCTGAGCCTGTCGAAGCCAACGTCCGCCGCTCCACGTCCTTGATGGTCCAGGTTTGGGTGATCGCTCTATGAGCATATGAGGTGCGTCCGTCGGCGCTGTCGCAAGCCAGGCTGATGGATGTATCGAGTTCGACGGTGAAGCCTCGCTGCAGCGGCATCTGTGCGCATTGCCCGCGCTCATTGCCTGATGACTGGCATCCATGGAATCGTTGACAGTTCCCGCCAAGCTCGAATCACTGGCGTCGATCAGCGCCTTCATTAACGAGGCGACGCGTCGCGCCGGGCTGGACGAGCACGCCGCGTGGCAGGTCGAACTGGCGGCCGATGAAGCGGCGACGAATATCATTCAGCACGGGTACGAGCCTGGCAACCCTGGCACGATTGAACTGACGTGGCGGATTGAGGACGACCGCCTGATCATTACATTGCGGGACTATGGACGACGCTTCAATCCCGATGATGTGCCGCCGCCCGATCTGTTGTCGCCGTTGGAGGAACGTCAACCTGGCGGACTGGGACTCTATCTGATGAATCGGTTGATGGATCAGGTGCGCTTCGATTTCGACGACACCGACGGCAACCTCCTGACGATGGTCAAACACATCCCGCCACGCATCCAGGCGCACGAGTTCCGACTGAGCGGCAGGCTCGACGCGGTCGGAACCGAACCGGCGCTGGCGCCGGTGCATCAGGCGATTGCTGATGGGGCGGAGTATGTCCTGCTCGATTTTGATAACGTGACATTTCTCAGCAGCACGGCGCTGCGTTCGCTGTTGCTGGCGCGCAAAGAACTGTTGGCGCGCAACGGTGAACTGCGCCTCTGCAATCTGCGTCCACAGGTGCGCGAGGTGTTCGAGTTGACCGGCTTTACTCAGCTATTTGCCATTCACTCCTCGCGCCACGAGGCGCTGGCGGCATTCGGTCAGGAACACGCGTGAATCGCGAGCGGCGGCTCATCCTCTATGGTCTGGTTGTGGGGGCAGTCGGCTGGACTGCCCTCATCCTCAGCAGCCCCGGCGCTGCACCCTGGGGCGTGTTGGCGTTGTTCATCGTTCTGGCGCTGCTGGTGGAAGCCGCCGCCTTTCGTGTGCCGCCAGCCGATCCGCACAGTCTCACCGGCATTGTCATTCTGGCAGCAGCGCTGGCGCTCGGTCCCGCCGATGGCGCGCTGGTCGCCGGGGTCTCCGGGTTGATCTTCGGCGTGTTGCTGCCGTTGATCTACCGTCGTCCGCGCACGTTCTATCTGCTGGCAGCCCGTCCGCTTCTGCGCAGTGGCGTGCGCGCCGGGGCGGTGCTGGCAAGCGGCGCGCTGGCGCGTCTGCTGGCTGATGATGCGCCGGGTGAAGCGCTCTCGCTGATGACGTTGATCCTTTGCTACCCACTGCTTATTCAACTGAATCGTGCGATGCGCGAGTACATCCAGGGTGGAATGACCGGCGTGCTGACGTGGTGGCAATCATCCTGGATGCCGGTTGTGACTGCCGAAATTGCGCCCCTGCCGCTTGCGGCGTTGTTCGCCGCCATCTACACGCGCCTGGGAAGCGGGTATTTTGTGTTTGCGGCAGTCGGCTTGCTCGCCGCCAGCCTGGCCGTGCGTCAGGCGGCGATGAACCTGCGCAATCAGGGCGCCTCCATCCGTGAGCTGGGGCTGCTGAACGAAGCCAGCCGCGAAATTATTCGCGCCGAACTCGATGTCGAGGCGTTGAGCGAATTGATCTACCGCGCGGCAAGTAAAGTCGTCGATACCTCATCGTTTCACCTGGGCTTGTTCGACCCGGAGAGTGACCGGTACACCCTGGTGGTGCGCGTTCAGGATCGGGTGCGCCTGCCGCCGTTGACCGTTGAACTGCCAGGCGGCGATGGGCTGGTCGGCTGGATGCGGCAGACGGGACGCTCGCTGCTGGTCGAGGATTTTGTCACCGAGATGGATCGCCTGCCGGCGCGCCCGCGCTATCAGAGCGATCGCCCGCCTCGCTCCGGGATCTATGTGCCGCTTCTCGATGGCGGAAAAGTGATCGGCACGATCTCGATCCAGAGTTATCAACCGTATGCGTTCGACGCCGATGATCTGCGCATGCTCTCGCTCCTGGCGGATCAGGCGGCAGTGGCAATCGCAAAAGCGCGCGCCTTCGCCGCTGCCAATGAGCGTGCCGTACAACTCCAGGCGATCCAGGACGTCAGCGAGCGTATCACAGCGATTCTCGACCTGGATCAACTGCTGCCTTCGGTTGTCCGGTTGATCCGCGAACGATTCGGCTACCATACGGTCCATATCTTTCTGATGGAAGAAGATGGACGACTGCACTTCAGCGCCAGCACCGTCGAAGGCGAGGCGCTCGAACGTTTGCGCGAGATGACTCTGAACCCCGGCGAGGGGATCGTCGGCAATGCAGCGCTGACCGGGCAACCGTTGCTGGTCAATGATGTCCGCGCCGACCCACGCTATATCAGTGACGACTCGAACACGCGCGCCGAACTCGCAGTCCCGCTGCGCTATGCTGAGCATGTCATCGGCGTGCTCGACATTCAGAGCACAGAGGCTGGTCGCTTTCAGCGCAGCGACCTGTTCGTCACCCGCACCCTTGCCGATCAAGTTGCCGTTGCCGTCAAGAGTGCGCGCGCGTTTCAGGCGCAGCGCGAAGAAGCGTGGACGCTCAATGCGCTCCTGCAGGTTGCCGAGAACCTCTCACGGGCGACATCGCTCGATGCGCTCCTGCCTGCCGTGGTGCGCCTGCCGCCGCTCCTGCTGGGGTGCGACCGCTGCTACTGCCTGATCTGGGATCGCGCCGCCGCCGCCTTTACGCCGCTGGCAGCCTATGGGTTGCGCCCGGATGATCGCGCCACGTTCATCGGGCGCCCGATTGCCGAGCAGGACGCGCCGCTGTTGACCGAAGTCGTGCGCACGGTGGCGCCGCTGACGCTCGACTCTGTCGGCGAGTATCGTCATCGCTGCGCTCCGATCATCGAACGTTTCGGCAGCGCTTCGCTCCTGGCGACGCCGCTCTGGACGCGCGGGGCTGCGTTGGGTATGCTGGTGCTCGATTATGGACCATCACCGCATCACTTCACCGTCCGTGACCTGACTCTTGCGAACGGCTTCGCCGCACAGATCGCCGGGGCGCTCGAAAGTGCTCTGCTGGCGCAGGAAGCGGCGCAGGCAGCGCGACTGGAGGAAGAACTGCGGGTGGCACGCGACATTCAGCGGACCCTGTTGCCAGCACACGCGCCGGATCTGCCAGGCTGGGACACGGCTGCCGACTGGCGGTCGGCAAGGATGGTCGGCGGGGATTTTTTTGATTACTGGCGCCTTCCGGGGCAGTCGACGCCTGATCGACGCCCCAGAGGTGATGGGCGGTCGGATGACGGGTCCGCTATGCAGCCGATGGGGTTCGTTATCGCCGATGTGAGTGACAAAGGTGTGCCTGCGGCGTTGTTTATGGCGCTGGCGCGTAGCCTGGTGCGTGCAGCGGCGCTCGACGGGTCGGCGCCGGCAGCGGCGTTGACCCGCGCCAATCGCTGGATTACCCGCGACACGGAAGCCGGCATGTTTGTCACCGTCTTCTACGGGATCATCGAACCGCACACCGGGCGTATGCGCTACTGCTGCGCCGGGCACAACCCGCCGATCCTGTTTCGCGCCAACGGCGCAGTCGAAATGCTGCACACGCCGGGCATTGCGTTGGGCGTGCTGGAAGAGATAACATTAGAAGAACGTGAGGTATGCCTCGCCCACGGTGATGTGGTCGTCTGCTATACCGATGGCGTAACCGAAGCGATCAATGCCGCAGAAGAGCCGTTTGGCGTCGAACGATTGATTGAGATGGTTGCGGCGACGCGCACCGGCAGCGCACAGTCCATTCTCGAATCTATCACCAGGGCGCTCGGTCGTTATGCCGAAGGACCGCTCTATGACGATGTAACACTGGTGATCATCAAACGAGAGGGATGTAACTGACATGGACACCGCGTCCCTGACGCAGTGTGTTATAATAGAAACGTGTGATCCGGAGAGTGCCCATGCAAACCATCAAAAAGTACGCCAACCGCAAACTGTACCACATTGACCGCAAACAGTACATCACGCTCGAAGGCATTGCGGCGCTGGTGCAGGCGGGAGAGCAGGTCCGGGTGATCGACAATGAGACGGGGGAGGATATTACGGCGCAGATTCTGGCGCAGGTCGCGCTGCAAACCCGTGGTGACCAGGGGCGATTGCCGACATCGCTGTTGACCAGCCTGATCCGCGCCGGTGAAGGGACATTGAGCGGGCTGCAACGTTCGCTCCTCGGAGCGTTGGGAGGCACAGGGCTTGTCAATGCTGAAATTGAACGTCGTCTGGCGCATCTCCGTGAAACCGGCAGGCTCAACGACGATGAAGTGCAACGGTTGCGCGCCTTGCTGGTAGATTCATACGATCTGGCGGTGTCGCCCAGTCTGCCAAGCAAAAGCGACGTCGACCGACTGCACGAGCAGGTCGATGCGTTGATGCAACTCGTTGAGCAACTCCTCGCGCAACAGAAGAAATAACGAATCGGTCGAGAACGCTTCAGCAGATGATTTGGTCTGCGAAGGAAGGAAGCGCATTCCTGTATTCTGGAACAGCGCTACAGTGTTCGCGTTGGAATTGATGTCTGCGTATCCGATTATCACGCTGCGGTCGTTGCCGCCGCATGCATAGGAGAGGCTATGAGCGACAGTGGCGTCACGACGCGACGGAGCAAAGCCGCGTTAGTTCTGGCTGGCGGCGGAGTGACCGGCGCCGCCTACGAAATTGGCGCACTCCGTGCGCTCGACGACCTCCTTCACGGCTTCAGCGTGAATGATTTCGATGTGTTCATCGGCACCAGCGCCGGCGCACTGGTGGCCGCCTGCCTGGTTAATGGACTGACGCCGCGCGAGTTGATGCGCCATCTCGAAGTGCCGCTCGACGGCATCGCGCCGCTCAACATGGGCGATCTGTTCACGCTCAACGGGCGTGATATTCTGGCGCAAGGGCTGCATCTGCCGAACGTGGCGCTGCGTGCGATCCAGGCGCTCATCTTTTCGCGGAAGCACCTGTCGCTGCTCGACCTGATCGAGGCGTTTGCCCTGGCGCTGCCCGGCGGGCTGTACGATATCGGCTCGCTTGACCGTTACCTCAGTGCGGTGCTGTCGCGTGATGGCAGAACCAACGACTTCCGCAAGTTATCCCGTGAGCTGGTCATTATTGCAACCGACCTGGATACCGGCGCGCGGGTGGTGTTCGGTGCTCCGCCCTATGATGATGTCCCAATTTCACAGGCAGTCGCGGCGTCGTCGGCTATGCCGATGGTCTATCGCCCGGTGCGAATTGGCGACCGCGATTATGTCGATGGCGGGGTGCGCGGCAATGCCAGCCTCGATCTGGCGATTGAACGCGGCGCGCGCCTGATCGTGTGCGTCAATCCGCTGGTTCCCTATGACCTCGAAGAAGCAAATGACGAATCGATTCACATTCGTGATATGGGGGCGCCGGGCATTGTCAATCAGGTCTTTCGCACGCTGTTCCACTCAGCGCTGCACTACCACCTGAAGCAGATCCATCGTCGCCACCCCGATGTGGACATTATTCTGATCGAGCCGGCGCGCGACGATGTGCGCATGTTCTCGGAGATGCCCATGCGCTACTCCAGCCGCACCGAGGTGGCGCGGCACGGGTTCGAGACGGTGGCTGCCTTCTTGAGCGAGCGGTACGAGAGTTACCGCAATATCTTCGCCCGCCACGGCATCACCCTTCAGCGCCAGCATGTCGCCGAGCGCCTGGCAACCGTCGCCCATAATGTGAATGTCGCTCATGTGCGTCGCGGTCCGCGCGATCTGCGCAATACGCTTGCCTCTCTGGAACAGTTGCTCGAACAACGCGGCGGGACGGCGCCCCGGTAGCGACGCTGGATTGCGATGGGGCGACGTTGCATGTGCAACGTCGCTACCTGGTTTTGTATTGCACTGCAACGTATCCCACCACCAGAATGACGGCGAACGCGAACCACTGGATGGCATACCCCAGGTGTGGACCCTGATCCGGTTCAGGCGGCGGGATCGGCTGCGGCAGGGTGAAGGGTGCATCAGCGACCGGCTGCATCTCGATGAACACCGGCAGCAGCGGATACGGCGTTTGCTCTTGAATGCGCGCTACATCGACGCGAAACCAGGCATCGAGGCGCGGTCGTGCCGACGTCAGCGGCGGGTCCTTGGGTCCGCCAACATAGGTCTCAGGCTGACGGGCAATGCCGGTCACCAGGATTTCGCCAGCAGCGGGAGCGAATCTGCGCCGTGCGTCCGGTGACGCTTCCGTCAGCGGAATCCAGCCGCGATCAACGAGCACCGCTTCGTTTCGTCCACTCAGGCGCAGCGGTGTAATCATATGGTAGCCAGTGACGCCGTTGAACGAACGATTGCGCAGCAACACCTCATGCGTCGGGTCGAAGACGCCGCGCACCGTCACGGGACGATAGTCGAGCAACTGGAGATCACCAACCGCTTCCAGCGGTATCGGAGGCTGAGCCAAACCGGCAGCGATGCGCGCATTCAGCGCTGCGCGTTGGGCGTGGCGGTCGAGTTGCCACATCCCCAATCCGCAGAGTGCAATGGCGCCGACCAGGACGAGCAGAGTTGCAACCACGCGCCTGCCGCTCTGTAGAAGGCGGGTGTGAGACCCGCCCTCCAGGTGGGGTTGAGACCCGCCCTGACGTGGCCCTCCCTTGTCAGTCGGGGTCGCCATGATACTCCTTCGCATTCAGTCGGGGTCGCCATGGCGCTCCTTGGCATCTGGCGTGGTCTGATTGAACGAATAACCAAATGTCGCACAATCATTGCCTGTGGCGACCGTTTTGCGGCTGAGGTTGGCTGAGCCTGTCGAAGCAAACCTCTGCCGCTCCACGTTCTTGATTGTCTCGATTTCGGTCGATCGCTCTATGAGGCCTGCCCTGACGTTGCACTCCCTTGTCAGTCGGGGGCGCCATAGCGCTCCTGTGCATCGTGCGCGGTCTCAGCCCGCCCGCACAGCGCCTTGCCAGTCTGAATCGAATGCGGCAAGACACGAAGAGTATGGAAGTCTCAGACCCGTCTCTACGCTGTACTGCCGTGTCAGACGGTCGTCGCAGCAGCGTCAGCCACTCACCGGCTCAACCGGTTTCTTGACTTCCAGATCGAGCGTCTCGCGGCGGGTGAAGGTCAACTCGCCGGTTTGCGGATCGACATCGACAATGATCGTGTCACCCGCTTTGAACGTTCCATGCAACAGGCTACGCGACAGCGGCGTTTCGACCATGCGTTGCACGGTGCGGCGCAGCGGACGTGCGCCATACGCCGGATTGTACCCCTCGCGCACCAACAGTTTCTTCGCCGCCGGCGTCAGTTCGAGCGTCAACCCCTGCTCACGCAGTCGCTCATCGACCTCGCGCGCCAGCAGATCGACGATCTGCAGCAACTCCTGCTCTGTGAGCGCATGGAAGACGATAATCTCGTCGATGCGGTTGAGAAATTCGGGACGGAACGCCTGGCGCAGCGCTTCGAATACCCGCTCACGCGCGGCTTCCTCGGCATTCCTGTCGTGCGCGCGCACCAGACCCAGGCTCTGCTGCCGCACATGCTCCGTGCCAACGTTCGAAGTCATAATGATCACGGTGTTGCGGAAGTCGACCGTATGCCCCTGTGCATCGGTAAGGCGTCCATCGTCGAGCAGTTGCAGCAGCGTGTTGAACACATCCGGGTGCGCCTTCTCGATTTCATCGAACAGCACCACCTGATACGGACGGCGGCGGATGCTCTCGGTCAATTGTCCCGCTTCCTCATACCCCACGTAGCCAGGCGGCGCGCCGATCAGGCGCGACACGGTATGCCGCTCCTGAAACTCCGACATATCGACGCGGGTCATCGCATCTTCGCTGTCGAAGAGGAACTCAGCGAGCGCCTTGGCGAGTTCCGTCTTACCGACGCCGGTAGGACCAACGAAGATGAAACTGCCGATAGGGCGGCGCGGGTCCTTCAAGCCGCTGCGCGCGCGGCGGATCGCATCGGAGAGCGCCACAATCGCCTCGTGCTGGCCGATCACCCGTTCGTGCAGGCGATCTTCCATATCGACAAGTTTCTCGCGCTCGGTTTCCAGCATGCGATTGATCGGAATGCCCGTCCAATTCGAGACGATGGCGGCAATGTCCTCCTCATCGACGACCTCATCGAGGTCGGAACTCTTGAGCCACTCACTGCGTGCGCGCTCGAAATCGGTCTCGAGTTGCAGATAGCGGGCGCGCAGGGTCGCAGCGCGCTCATAGTCACGGCGCGCACCGGCTTCTTCCTCCTCGCGACGCAGGCGGTTCAATTCGGCTTCCTGATCGCGCAACGCCTTCGGCATCGAATAGATGTCGATGCGCAGTTTGGCGGACGCCTCATCGATCAGATCGATTGCCTTATCGGGAAGGAAGCGATCGGTGATATACCGGCTCGACAGGCGCGCAGCCGCTTGCAATGCCTCATCGCTGATCGTCAACTGATGATGCTCTTCATAGCGCTTACGCAGACCACGCAGCATTTCGACCGTCGTTTCGACATCCGGTTCTTCGACGAACACCGGACTGAAGCGCCGTTCAAGCGCCGCGTCCTTCTCGACATGCTTGCGATACTCATCAATGGTCGTGGCGCCGATCACCTGTATTTCGCCGCGCGAAAGGGCTGGCTTGAGCATATTCGACGCATCAATCGAGCCGACAGCGGCGCCGGCGCCGACAACGGTATGCAGTTCATCGATAAAGAGAATGATCTGCCCCTCACTGCTGCGCACCTCGTCCATCACTGCTTTCAAGCGCTCCTCGAACTCGCCGCGGAACTTCGACCCGGCGACCATGCCGGCCAGATCGAGCGCCAGCAGGCGTCGATTTCTGAGCGGCAGCGGCACATCGCCGCTGGCGATACGTTGCGCCAACCCTTCGGCGATCGCGGTTTTGCCGACGCCGGTTTCGCCGACGAGTACGGGGTTATTCTTTGTGCGGCGGCAGAGAATGCGAATAACACGGGTAATCTCCGCCTCGCGCCCGATGACGGGGTCGAGTTTCCCCTGCGCCGCCAGGTCGGTCAGGTCGATGGAATATTTCGAGAGCGCCTCATAGCGCGCCTCGGCGCTCGGATTATCGGCGTGCTGGTGGCCGCGAATATCCATCAGCGCCTGATAGATACGCTCCTGATCGATGCCGAAGCTATTCAGAATGCGCGACGACGCGCCTTCGCGCTCACCGCTGATCGCAATCAACAGGTGCTCGATGCCGACGTACTGATCATTCAGGCGATTGGCTTCTTCCTCGGCGCGTTTGACCAGACGCTGCGTGCGCGGCGTGATGTAGACCTGATTGCCGTATCCATACTGACCATAGACCTTTGGCGACTTTTCGAGTTCGTGCTCGACGCGCCGCGCCACCATCTCGGCATCGACGCCCAGCCGTGCAATCGCACGCACTGTCAGACCGTCGCGCTGCCGCAGCATCGCCAGGAAAATATGCTCGACGTCCAGCTGCGTGTGGTGCTGGTCGTGCATGATCTCCTGAGCGTCCTGAAACGCTTCCTGGGCTTTCTCGGTAAACCGTTCGAGTCTCATGTGCTCTGTCCTTGAGGCATGCTTCCTCTGGCAAATGCCATCGCGTGTTATAAAGTATAGCACAGAGGCTCACTATCTGCTGATTGGGATGCACACGAATGGGGGACCCTCACAAGGAGATCTTTCTGGCAAGCCCTTCGATGGCATCGCTTGCTTCAGGCATGAGGAAGCCGCCCGATTGTTCATGCCCGGACCCCGGCGCTGTACCTTTGCGCGAGCCCGGATCGGTTCATATCACGCCTGTTGTTGTCGCACACTCTCGCCATTTGACAGGCTCAGGGCGCGGGCAGCGCCTTCATTCTTCGGTCGCCGACCGGAGCGCATTGCGGCAAGACCGCGCTTCCCTGCCGTCTGACACATCATGCCTGTACCCTCTGTGCGCAAAAGACTTGACGGAACAAAGGAGAAACATTTGCCCACATTGTCCTCATGTACCAATTGGTACAATGAATCATTGATGAATAACGGCGATGTGTTGAACGGACTGATTTTGATGATGATTGGCGGCGTGATCACCATAGGACTTATGTCCTACACGATCTGGAAAACGAATCTGATCTACGCTATTCTGATAACCTTGCTTCAGCTTGGCATCTCGCCCCTGCTCATCGTTTTTTTTTAATGGCGGGTCTGAAAGTATTAAGTGCTCTTCTTTCTCCGGTCGCCGAACCTGTCTCCATTGTCGATAGAGACTAAAGCGTTACATTGCTCACAATGCATGATCGGACGTGGGCTTCGGCAGGCTCAGCCTGCGCAGACGATCAGACGGTCAACGGACGCTTCAGGCATGATGGGGATCGCTCCAGATACAAAGGCGACGCCTCTGGCGTCAGAGGCGTCGCTCGATTGCCGCTCTGAGCGCGAGACGCCTACGACGAACTGGTGACAATGTACGGCGCAATCGCCTTCGCCAGGTTCGTCGTTGGCATTGTCTGCAACCAGACGCGCCCCGGTCCGCGCAGCGTCGTCAGGAACAATCCCTCGCCGCCGAGCAGGATGTTCTTGAACCCCTTCACTATCTCGATGTCGAACTCCACCGTCGGCTCATACATCGCCACATGCCCGGTGTCCACCTTCAACACCTGCCCCGGATCGAGCGTGTACTCGACAATTTCGCCGTCCAGACAGACGAACGCTATTCCCGGACCGGTCAACTTCTGCATGATGAACCCTTCGCCGCCGAAGAACCCTGCGCCCATGCGCTTGTGGAAGTGAATGTCGAGCGTCACAGTCTTTTCGGCGCAGAGGAATGCCTGCTTCTGGACGATCATCATCTGCCCTTCGGCAAGCGCTACCGGCACAATTTTGCCGGGGAAGTCGGACGCGAAGGCGATGATCCCTTTGCCGCCAACGGAGGTGAACTCATTGAGGAACAGGCTTTCGCCGGAGATGGCGCGCTTGAACATGCCGCCAAGCCCGCCGCCGCGCGTATTGGTCGCCATCTGGATATTGCCCGACATCCACGACATCGCGCCCGATTCGGAGTAGACCGTCTCGCCGGGATCGAGTTCGAGGATCACTGCCTGCATGGTCGTCCCGATGATCTGGTACTCCATCCCGGTCACGCCGCGCCCGCGCGCAGTCACAACGGGATCGGGCAGGTCCAGGCGATTGCTGCCATAATCGGTCATGAGGGAAGCGCTCCTTTCCTGGTATTGTTCTGTTGCCGCGGCATACGCTTATAGCCCTCGACAAGGTAAGTGTATGCCAGGATGCACAGGTACGTCAAGAGGCGTTTTCAGGTTGATCTGCGCCTCTCTGTCGTTACCGCGTGCGTGGCGGTCCGGTGAAGAAGGTGAAGCGCTGATCGACGCCTTCGACATAGACGCATGCCTGCGGATCGAGACCGCTGAGGATTTCGATCGCCTGGTCGTTGCTCAACCCGACGGTCACGTCCCGTGCCTCAAGTTCGGGGTGCGCTGGACGCTGCTCCGGCGGCGCCGCACATAACCCCGGATCACGCACCACATCGACGATCAGGCGCCCGCGGTCGCTGCGCACGGCGCGGCGCGGTACAAGCAGCGCATTCTCGCGCTCCGCGACCACGATGTCGGCGCCAACCGACATACCGGCGCGCACCCGCGGGTCGGTGTTGGGGATGCCGATCCGCACCTGGTATGATGTGACCGCAGCCTGCGGCAACGCCAGCGGGCTGATTGTCTCGACCGTCGCCGCCAGCGTCACCTCCGGCAGCGCATCGAGCGTCAGCGTCACCGGTTGGCCGATGCTCACCCGTGTGATATCGATCTCATCCACGGTCACATCGACGTAGAAACGCTCCAGATTAGCGAGGACAATTGCCGGACGACCCGGCGTCGGCGCTTCGCCGATTTTCAGGTTGACCTCGGCAACAACGCCGTTGAACGGCGCCTTGAGCACTGCTTCGTCGAGCGTCAGTCGCGCCAGATCGCGTGCAGCGCGCGCGCCATCGACCTGCGCCTGGGTTGCCGCCAGGTCAACAGAGCGCGGATCGGCGCGCAGGCGCTCAAGGTTGGCCTTTGCCGCTTCGTAGGCGGCGCGCGCCGCTTCGAGTTGACCGCCGCGCTGATCGCCGCGCATCCGGTCGAGCGCCGCACGGGCGCTTGCGACCTGCGCGCGCGCCGCTGCCAGTACATCCGGCTCAGGGGTGGCAAAGAGGAGATCGCGGTTGGCGCGCGCGACTGCCAGTTGTCCTTCGGCGAGTTCGACGCCGTTCGCCTCCGCCAAGCGTGCATTGTCGTAATTCACCTGCGCCTGGGCAACCGCGTTTTCCGCGCTGCGCAATGTCGCTTCCGCCTGGACGAACGCATCGTAGTACTGCTGGCGTTGCGAGTCGTTCAGGATGTTCGGGCGCGTCTGCCCTGGACGGTTCGGGTCCGCCACCGTGCGCACAATCGGGTCGGCACCGGTTTCGCGCACATACTCCCAGTTCTGTTTCGCCGTCGAGTAGCGCGATTGCGCCTGTGTCAACTGGTTGACCGCCTGCTCCAGTTGAATCTGGGCGTTGGTCTTGGCGGTGGAGAGTTGAGAGCGCTGGCGTTCCAGGTTCAGTTCCGCCTCGCGGATGCGCGCTTCGGCTGTCTGAACGTCCGATTCGCGCGGGCCATTGAGCAGTTGGTTGAGGCGCGCCTCCGCCTGCCGGAGTTGCTCCTCGGCGGCGCGCATATCCGCTGTTGTCACACTCCCTTCCACCTGCCGCAACTGTCCGGCGGCCTGTGCGAGTTGCGCTTCGGCGGCGGCGATCTCGGCAGGCGATGGACCGGCAAGCAGACGGTCGAGGTTCGCCTGCGCCTGGGCAAGTTGCGCCTCCGCCTGAGCGAGACGCAGTTCCAGTTCGCGCGTGTCGAGCCGCGCCAGCGGCTGACCTTTCTCCACCGTATCGCCGGGGCGCGCCAGCACCTCAGCGACTCGCCCGGTCACGGCAAAACTGAGATTGACCGTCTGAACAGGGGCGATCTGTCCGGTCGCATTGACTGTTGCAATCAGGGTATCAACCCGCGGGTTGACCAGTCCGTAGCTACGCACCGGCGTCTGTTGCCCGCCGCGAAAGAAGAAGACTGCGGCAGCGCACGCTGCCACGATAAGCACAAGTCCAATTGCAGTGATAAGGGCGCGCCGGGTGATTCCGCGACGCGCAGAGGTTGCAGACATGATGTTCCTCGACAATCCTGGCGCAATGCATGATAGGAATCCGATCGGTAGCGCCTTCATCGGCGCTGCCCATGAGCGGGCGGCTATGCGAGAAATCGCCGTGTGACGTGTGTTTGGAGAGGGGAGGGCATTGCCTTCGCCTCCCCGACGATCTTTTCCAAGACAGGCTCTTAAGGATAGGAAGATAAACCGAATATGAGACAATCTCGTGATTGGCGTTGGCTGAGCCTGTCGAAGCCAACGCCAACCGCGTCACAGGTGCAAGCGTGTTTGTCCGGGTTTCGACTGATTTTCCTGCTATTCGTATTGCCGGCATCAGACCTGATCAAAGACCGACGCCGTTTCAGCCACAAGGGTTGCCAGATCGGCAATGAGCGCAGGCGCGGCGTTGGGGATGGCAGCGCGCGCATAGTTCAACCCAAGCGCCGCAGCGCGCTCCGCCATGCGCACATCGAGTTCGTAGCACACTTCGACATTATCGTAGACGCTATTGATCGGCACTGCCAGCACATGCCCGAATCCGGCGCGGGCGATTTCTTCCAGCGCTGTCAACGTATCAGGACCCAGCCACTGTCCCGGGCCTTCCGCGCCGTAGTACGCCAGATACCCGGCAGCACAGCCGAGTGTGGCGACCAATCGTTGCATCATCCGGCGCAGTCGCCATTGATAGTCGGTTTCGGGCTTGCGTGCGCTTTCGGCAACACTGTGGGCAATAGCGAGCAGCGCCACGTGGCCGCGTTCATTCCCGACAAGACGATCCAGCGCAATAACGGCATTTGTCGTCAGCACCGACAAATACCCTGGCAGATCGGGCCATTCCGCAATCAGGCGCAGATGTACCGGGCGCTCCAGGCTCTCCTGAGCGCGGTCGAGCGTGTTCTGGCAACTGTGCAGGCTCATCTGCGAGGCGACCGGGCTGAGCGGCAGCGCCACAACACGCTGCACGCCCGCCCGAACGAGGTGCGCAAGCGCATCTGCAACGGTTGGATGCCAGTGGCGCGCGCCGACGACGACCTGAAAACGCGAAGCATAGCGTTGTGTTAGTTCGTCGGCGAGCGCCGCCGCCAGATGTCTGGCGGCGGAGTCGCCGCTTGTGCCGCTCCACACACGCTGGCAGCGCTCGCGCATAGAAGCGACGTCCTCCGGCGAAGGCGGATAACCGTGGTAGTGGGCCGTCAGGTATGGGACAACATCGGCGAGCGTCGCCGGTTCTCCGTACTCCATCACCAGCACGCCGATCGGCGGCAATCTATCAGGCGTCATGGTTGACCTCGTTGCTTTGGAGGTCATTATAGCAGGTTTGCGACGGCAATCGCTACTCAACCGTCACACTTTTCGCCAGGTTGCGTGGCTGATCCACGTCGCACCCGCGATGGACGGCCATGTGATAGGCGATCAGTTGCATCGGGATGCTGGTGAGCACCGGCGTCAGCAGCGGCAGCGTGTGTGGAACCTCGATGATGTAGTCCGCTTTCGACGCGATCAGTTCGTCGCCCTCGGTTGCAATGGCGATAACATGCCCGCCGCGTGCGCGCACCTGCTCGATGTTCGAGATCATTTTCTCATAGACGCCGTCGCGCATGGCGATGCACACCACCGGCAGATCGCGGTCGATCAATGCAATCGGGCCGTGCTTCATTTCACCTGCCGGATATCCTTCGGCGTGAATGTAACTGATCTCTTTCAGTTTCAGCGCGCCTTCCAATGCGACCGGATAATTCACCTGCCTGCCCAGGTAGAGCGCATCATGGGCGCTATGGTACCGCTCCGCCAGTTCTTCGTAGATGGCCTGGCGTTCCAGAATACGTTCAACCTTGCCGGGCAGTTCGATGAGCGCCTGGATGTACCGGCGCACCTCATCGGCAGAGAGCACGCCGCGTACCGCGCCCAACCGCAGCGCCAGCAAAAACGACGCTATCAGCATTGTGGTGAACGCCTTGGTCGAAGCGACGCCGATTTCAGGACCGGCGTGCAGGTAGATCGCCCCGCCGTCTGCCAGCCGCGCCGCCTGGCTCCCGACGGCGTTGACGATGGCGATGCTCTTTGCCTGCTGCTGTCGCGCCGCTTCCATTGCTGCCAATGTATCGACCGTCTCACCGCTCTGGGTAATCGCCAGCACTGCGGTGCGCTCGCCGATCAGCGGGTTGCGGTAGCGGAACTCAGAGCCGTAATCAACCTCCACGCGCAATCGCGCCAGTGCTTCGATAGCAAATTTCGCAATCAGCGCTGCGTGCCATGCGGTGCCGCAGCCAACGGCATAGATCCGATCAAGCCGACGCAACTGCTGCTCATCGAAGGTCAATTCATCGAGCAGCACGGCGCCGTGGTCGAGATCGATCCGTCCGCGCAGCACATCGGTCAGCGCGCGCGGCTGCTCGAAGATTTCCTTTTGCATGAAATGCTTGTAGTCGCCTTTGGCAGCGGAAACCGGGTCCCATGGGATGCTCATCAGAGTGCGGACAACCGGCGTTCCATCGAGCCGCGAGATCGTTGCGCCGCCAGCGTCGATCACTGCAATCTCGCGGTCGTCGAGGAACACCACGCGGCGAGTGTAATCGAGGATCGCCGGCACATCGGAGGCAACGAACATCTCATCATCGCCCGCACCGATCACAATGCCTCCGGCATGCCCCAGGCGCGCGGCAACGATCCTCCCTGGCTCACGGCGCGTCATCGCCACAATCGCATTGCCGCCGCGCAGTTCGGCAAGGGTGCGGCGCATCGCCTGTTCGAGCGATCCGGTCTCATCGTAGTATTCGCCCAGCAATCGGGCGATGACTTCGGTATCGGTTTGCGAAGCGAACTGATGCCCGTGGGCAATCAGTCGTTCTTTCAACTCGAGATAGTTCTCAACGATTCCGTTCTGAATGACGACGATCTCGCCCGATGCGTCGCGATGCGGATGGGCATTCTCCTCAGTGACGCCGCCGTGCGTCGCCCAGCGGGTATGACCAATGCCGCAACGCCCGTTGACCGGATGCTCGCGCAACTGCGCTGCCAGATTCATGAGTTTGCCAACACTGCGCCGCAATTGCAGACGCTGTCCATCGTCAACTGCAATGCCAGCCGAGTCGTAGCCGCGATATTCGAGCCGTCCCAGACCGTGCAGCAGCACCTCGCTGGCGTCGCGCGGTCCGATATATCCAACGATTCCGCACATGAGTGGTTTCCTTTCACAATAAGAAGTGCAGTCATCTCGCCTGCCGCAGTGCCGTTCCTGCCCTGGGCGCGCAGGCGACCCGCCTGCATCGCAAACCTGGAAGCGCAGGCGTCCCGCCCGCACGGGCGCGCGGTCGTCTGGCTCGCCGCAGCGCCGCCTCCGGGAGCGCAGGCGTCCGGCTCGCTGCAGCGTCGTCCCGGAAGCGCAGCATCTCGCCCGCACGGATCGCAGGCGACCCGCCTGCATGGATTGCGGGCAGCTCGCCGACCACAGCGCTACCCTGGCAGCGCAGGCGTCTCGCCTGCATCGCACGCGCCCCACCTGGACGCGCAGGCGTCTGGCTCGCTGCAGCGCCGCTTTCGGGAGCGCAGGCGTCTCGCCTGCATGGAATCGCAGGCATTGTGCCCGCCGCATTGCTGAGTCTTCGCCGAACCCCGTCCTGAGCAACCGGCGAAGTCACTTAACCCGCGTGTGGACAGTTAGCAAGCCGGGCAGGTTCACGCCTCGCGCCAACCCTCCGCAGACTTGACGGATGTTAACGGCGCCCGCCTGTGTGGGGCGTACACAGGGCAAGGTGCCGCATAGTAGGAAGGTGCTCGCTACGCTCCATTTGCGCCACCCGTCGCCGGATGGGTTTGCTGGAGCGCTCACAGGCGGCTGCACGCCTGGGAGGCATCCGCTGATCTCTCGATGTTCCGCCGATAGCATCGGCGTTAGCCCTGTCGCGCGACAGGGAACCTCCGCCTCGTCAACTGCGGGGTATCCATCCCGCAGCCCATGCGCTGCTCAACGACCGTTGACGTCCTCATCACCTCCTGAAGCCCCTGCACGACTTTCCTGCCGAAAGCATACGCCAGACTGCGCCTTGCGTCAAGATGCGGCAGATTTACAGTTCTTTCAGATACAGATCATCACGGCGTTCATAAAATACCACCCCTGTACGCCGGATTTCTTCGCGCACCTCTGAATCGCTAATCAGATTGAAGAGCGACAGATCAAATGTATACGGCAGCAGCAGATCATCAAGTTCATCCTTGAGTCCACGGCACAAAGGCTTAACCACCAAGGACACGAAGCGCACGAAGGTGAATACACATGAAGTGCATTTCCTTGGCGTCCCTTTGTGACCTTCGTGGTTACCTTCGTGTTTAACAGCTTTTTGCAGTGAAGTCATCCATGATTTTCCCCAAAACAGAAAGATCCAGCTCATCGCCGCCAATCAGCGTCAGGATCGATATCGGCCCCGATTTTGCAGTTCCCACGTGCGCGTGAGCCGTAGAGCACCGCTTTTTGCACCTGTGGATAATGGGCAAGAACACTGCCAGCACATGCCATGCCAGTTCGTGGGTGAACTCGAATGCCTGGATCAGCCCCTGCTCTTCGAGCCTGGAAAGAGGACGCTCGGCGGCGAGATCCACCGCTTCGCGCAGCCGCGATAAGGCTTTCCTGAAACGACTCAGCCGCTGTCTCAGGCGAGCATCCGGCGCACTCATAACCGATCCCCCGAACCGGTAGCAAGAACATGCTGGCGCTCTATAGATATGCTGGCGTAGTACCATACCGGACGATGCGTTTCAATCTGCACGTATCTGGACTCGCACAGATCGACGGCTTTGCCTTACCGCTTCTGACGCCGACTCTCCGCGCGTGTACTGCGATATGGTACGATACGGTGTAAAGGAAACCGTCCAACCCACTCGAACTGAATTCAGGGAGCGAATGCATGTCCGGCAGGCTTGCCCGCCGTGTGGCGGATTTTGGCACGACGATTTTCACCGAAATGAGTGCGCTGGCGCTCGAGCGCAGCGCGATCAATCTGGGCCAGGGCTTCCCCGATTTTCCGGGCCCGGCTTTTGTGAAAGACGCAGCCGCCGCAGCGATCAGCGCCGACATTAACCAATACGCACCGATGCCCGGCCTCCCCCGCCTGCGGCAGGCGGTTGCCGCACAGTGGGAACGCGACTATGGGCGCGCGGTGGACTGGCAGCGCGAAGTGACGATCACCAGCGGCGCGACGGAGGCGCTCTGTGATGCAATGCTGGCGCTTCTTGATCCGGGAGACGGCGTCATCATTTTCGAGCCGGCATACGACGCCTATGTGCCCGACATTACGCTGGCAGGCGGTACGCCGCTGCCGGTGCGCCTCTATCCGCCGGATGCCGATCACATGGCCTGGTGGTTCGATCCGGCGGAACTGCGCGCCGCCTTCGCACGTAAACCGGCGCTCGTTATTCTCAACACGCCGCACAATCCAACCGGCAAAGTCTTTACCCGCGCCGAACTTGAACTCATCGCCGGTCTCTGCCAGGAGCACAACACCATCGCCGTCACCGACGAAGTGTACGACCGGCTGGTGTTCGATGGCGCGACGCATATTCCACTGGCGACGCTTCCCGGCATGTGGGAGCGCACGTTAACGCTGAACAGCGCCGGCAAGACCTTCAGCGTCACCGGCTGGAAGATCGGATATGCGGTAGGACCGGCGCACCTGAACCAGGCCCTGCGCCAGGCGCACCAATGGGTCACTTTCGCCACATCGTCGCCGTTGCAGGAAGCGATTGCGACGGCGCTCGAACAGGCGCCGGTCAATGGCTACTACCGCGATCTCTTGCGCGAATACGGCGAACGGCGAGAGCGGCTGGCACAGGCGCTTGCAATGGCTGGATTGCCAGTGCTGCCAGTTGAGGGCGCCTATTTCATTTCTGCCGACATCAGCGCCATCGGCTGGACCGATGACCGCGCTTTTTGCCGCTGGCTGACGACCGACATCGGCGTGGCCGCGATCCCCACGTCGGCGTTCTACCGTGATCCGGCGGGCGCGCCGTGCCTGGCGCGTTTCTGCTTCGCCAAGCGTCTGGAGACCATCGATGCCGCCGCAGAGCGCCTGGCGCGGCTAGGCGCCCATCTATGACAGGGTGATACACCGGCAACGTATGTGGATGTTGAAACAGTAAAACAATCATGAACGTCTAACCAATGCCAGGAGCAAAATGAGGAGGGACATGCTTATGCGCGTTGTGCGCATCCTGATACTGACAACCGATGCAGGGAGCGGACATCGCAGCGCTGCGCAAGCGATCGAAGCGGCACTGCTCCATACCTATCGTCATAGCGTGCAGGTCGCTATTGCCAACCCGCTGCACGAGCCGTCAAGTCCATCGCTGTTCCGTCATGCAGAAGCATTCTATTTATCGACGATGCACCACGCGCCAGAGCGGTATGATCGAGCGCACACGCTGACCGATGCTGCGGCATATGCTGCATTGCTGCGCCACGCGATGCGTCTGGCGATTGGCGATGCGTTGCACCGCCTGCTGGTGCGTCACGCGCCCGATATTGTCATCAGTGTGTATCCGCTCTTTACGGCACTGGTTGCCGACGCCTATCGGAGCGCACGCGGGTGTCCCGGTCTGGTCACGGTTGTTACCGATCTGGGGCATGTGCATCATGCGTGGTTCTCTCCGGTGGATGATCTGTGTATCGTTCCAAATGCACAGGTACGCACTCGCGCGTTGAGTTGCGGGTTGAACCCGGAGCAGGTGCATATTGTCGGGATTCCGGTGCATCCCCGATTTGCAGCACAGCGCAATCCACCCAATCATGTGCGGCGCGATCTGGGATGGCGCACCGATCTGGTGACGGTGCTGATCTCCGGCGGCGGCGCGGGGGTCGGTCCGCTGGCAGAACTGGCAATCGCCGCCGATGAAGCGTGCCAGAACCTTCAGATTGTGGTGATCGCCGGTCGCAATAGTGATCTTGTCGCCAGGTTGCGCGCGCGCGACTGGAAAAATCCGACGCACATCTACGGTTTTGTGCCGCTGGCGGATATGATGTACGCGGCAGACATCATTGCGACCAAAGCGGGCGGTTTGAGCGTCAGTGAGGCGCTGGCAGTCGGGCGTCCGCTTTTGATCTACGGTGCAGCGCCAGGTCAGGAAGCGGGCAACCTGGAGTATGTCGTGCGACGTGGCGCCGCGCAGTACACGCCGGATGCTCGACACTTCGTCGCTGCCCTTCAGCGCTGGATTGATCGTCCGGAAACGCGGCGGGCGGCAGCAGACGCTGCTCGCGCGGCAGGGCGTCCGCTGGCGGCGTTCGAGATCGCCGATATGGTGTGGGACCTTGCGACATCGCGCACTGCGGCGCCGCGTCTGACGCCACGCCTGTCGTTGAGTGAGTGGTTGAGTTCGTGGCGGTAAGAGTAAAGGCGTTGCATTGCAACGCCTTTACCCGTGGAACCGACTCCTTAGAAGTCCATCCCACCGCCGCCAGGCATTGGCGCTGCTGGCTTCTCCTCTGGAATATCGGCAATCAATGCCTCGGTGGTCAGCAACAGACCGGCGATTGACACTGCGTTCTGCACTGCCGAGCGCGTCACCTTCACCGGGTCGATAATACCCATCTCGATCATGCTGCCAAACTCACCGGTGAGCACATTGTAGCCGATATTCTTATCGTTCTTCTCCTTCTGGAGGCGGCGCACGGTATCGATGATCACCGCGCCATCTTCACCGGCGTTGCGCGCCAGCTGACGCATTGGTTCCTCGAGCGCACGGCGCAGGATCTGCACGCCATACTTCTCATCCTCATACGTCACCTGAACGCGATCGAGCGCCGGGATTGCCGTGAGCAGCGCCACGCCGCCGCCCGGCACGATGCCCTCTTCGACCGCCGAGCGCGCCGTTGAGAGCGCATCCTCGACGCGGTGCTTCTTCTCTTTCAACTCCGGCTCGGTTGCGGCGCCGACCTTCAGCACAGCCACGCCACCCGCCAGCTTCGCCAGACGCTCCTGCAACTTCTCACGATCGAAGTCGCTGGTCGTCGTCTCGATCTGCGCGCGAATCTGCTCGATGCGAGCGCGGATCGCACGCTCATCGCCACGCCCTTCGATGAACGTGGTGTTGTCCTTGTCCGACACGACACGGCGCGCGCGGCCCAGGTCTTCGATCGTGGCGCTGTCGAGCTTGCGACCGATCTCTTCCGAAATGAGCGTACCACCGGTCAGAATGGCGATGTCCTGCAGCATCGCCTTGCGGCGATCGCCAAACCCGGGCGCCTTCACCGCCAGTGCGTTGATCGTGCCGCGCAGTTTGTTGACGACCAGAGTCGCCAGCGCCTCGCCATCGACATCCTCAGCAATGATCACCAGGTTCTTGGTGACCTGCAACGCCTTCTCGAGCACCGGCAGAATGTCCTGGATGCTGCTGATCTTCTTGTCGGTAATCAGGATGTAGGGGTCTTCGAGTTCGGCTTCCATTCGCTCGGGGTTGGTGACGAAGTAGGGCGAGATGTAGCCGCGGTCGATCTGCATGCCTTCGGTATATTCCTTCTCGAAGGCGATGCCCTTGCTCTCCTCGACGGTAATCACGCCATCTTTGCCGACCTTCTCCATCACCTCGGCGATCAGATCGCCAATCTCGCTATCGGCGGCGGAAATAGCCGCAACGTGCGCAATGTCGGCGCGGTCGCGCACCGGAATGGCGGCGCTCTTCAACTCGGCGACGACCGCCTCGACCGCCTTGTCAAGACCGCGCTTGATCAGCATGGGATTGGCGCCGGCAGCAACCATCTTCAAGCCCTCATTGACGATCGACTGCGCCAGCACGGTCGCTGTCGTCGTTCCGTCACCGACGACATCGTTGGTCTTGGTGGCGACTTCGACCAGCAGGCGTGCGCCCATATTCTCGAAGGGGTCCTTCAGTTCGATCTCTTTGGCGACGGTCACCCCGTCATGGGTCACCGTTGGTGCGCCGAACTTCTTATCGATCGATACGTTGCGCCCGCGTGGTCCGAGCGTCGTCTTGACGGCGTCGGCAACAATATCGACGCCACGCTTGAGCGCGCGGCGCGCTTCTTCGTTGAAATACAACTGCTTTGGCATGGGAGTCCTGTCCTCCTGATCAGACGGAATACAGTGTGACGACTATGCGATAGAAACAGCATCACTCCTGGATAATGCCCAGGATATCCTTTTCCGACAGAATGAGATACTCGACGTCGTCAACCTTGAATTCGGTGCCGCTGTACTTGGCGAAAATGACGCGGTCGCCCGGCTTGACGTTCATCGGGATGCGCTTGCCGTTGTCATCAATGCGCCCCTCGCCAACCGCCAGAACCGTGCCTTCCATGGGGCGCTCTTTGCTCGCCGTATCCGGCAAGTAGATGCCGCCCTTGGTCTTCTCCTCACGCTCGACCGGCTTGACAACTACACGATCGGCGAGCGGCCGGATGCGGAAATCCGTACCCATATCCGTGTAACCTCCTTCAACAGTGTGCCGTATGCAGAGAATTGAAGCGGTTAGCACTCTTTTGTTGAGAGTGCTAGCCGCTTTCTATACTAACGAAATCGGTTGTGTTTGTCAAGTCCTATTTTAGCACTCACCGGGCGAGAGTGCCAGTAGACATAACATGCCTCGAATGCGCTGCGTCATACTGTACTATGCAGAAAGACACACTCATGCTACAATCGTAGTGAACCCCGTTTCGACATGTGCGGTTATGCGGGATGTCACTGCAAAGGAGGCTGCGGATGCGTCTCGAACGAAATCTGGGAATGGACCTGGTGCGCTGCACTGAAGCGGCGGCGTTACGCGCCGCCCGCCTCATGGGTCGTGGCGACAAGAATGCCGCCGATCAGGCGGCGGTCGATGCAATGCGCTTTGCGCTCGACGCGGTGCCGATGGATGGCGTGGTGGTGATCGGCGAAGGAGAAAAGGACGAAGCGCCGATGCTCTATATCGGCGAGAAGGTGGGTACCGGCGATCCGCCCGAAGTTGATATCGCCGTCGACCCTGTCGAGGGTACCACGCTGCTCGCCGAGGGCATGCCAGGTGCGATTGCCGTGGTTGCGGTTGCCGAGCGCGGTTCGCTCTATCACTGGTCAGGCATTGCCTATATGGACAAACTGGCGGTCGGACCGCAGGTGCGCGGCGCTATCGACATCAATGCGCCGGTTGCCGAGAACATTCAGAATGTTGCGCGGGCGCTCAAAAAGGAAGTCGAGGATATTACGGTCGTTGTGCTCGACCGGCCGCGCCACAAAGACCTGATCCGTCAGATCCGCGAGACGGGAGCGCGCATTAAGCTCATCCTGCACGGTGATGTATCCGCCGGCATTATGACCGCCATCGAGGACCCGCCTGCGGACATCCTCATGGGGATCGGGGGCGCGCCGGAAGCGGTGATTACCGCGTGCGCAATGAAGTGTATGGGTGGCGAGATCCAGTGCAAACTCTGGCCCCGAAACGACGACGAACGCGCCCTGGCGGTCGCCAACGGGATCGATCTGGAGCGTGTCTACCGCACGTCGGATCTCGTGCGCGGCGAGAATGTCTTCTTTGCCGCCACCGGCATCACCGACGGCGAGTTCCTGCGCGGGGTGCGCTATTTCAGCGGCGGCGCCCGCACCTACTCGGTTATCATGCGCGCCGTTTCGGGCACGGTGCGCTATATGGAGTCGCGCCACGACTGGGCGAAACTCATGCGTATTTCCGGCGTTGATTACGTCCATGCCCGGTAGCCGGCATTGAGCGTTGAATGGCGAACGTTCAACGCTCAACCCTCTCTCACAGTACTCCCACGTTCGAGTGATCTCCCAGCACCAGGCGGTACGCTTTCGGCTTGCGCGGTGAGCGGGTCACCTCGACGTGCCGCCCGATCAGGCTATCCTCCAGGCGATGCGGCAGATCACGGATGGTGCAGTGCTCCAGCACGATTGAATGTTCGATCTCGGCGCTCTCGATGAGGCAATGGTGATAGATCGAGGTGAAGGGCCCGATGTAGGCGTTGATAATGCGCGTATGTTCGCCAATGATCGCCGGTCCGCGAATGGTGCTGTTCACAACTTCCGCGCCTTTTTCGATGATGACCTTGCCGATCAGGTGCGAGTCGCGATCAACGAACCCTTCGACCGACGCTGGCATCTCCTCCAGGATTAAACGATTCGCTTCCAGCATGTCATCTTTTTTGCCGGTGTCGATCCACCAACCGTGGTGAATATAGGGGAAAACGCGCTGTCCGTGCTCCACCAGCCACTGGATCGCGTCGGTGATCTCCAATTCGCCGCGCCATGATGGCCGGATCGCTTCCACGGCATCCCAGATGCTCTCGTCGAACATATAGATGCCGACCAGCGCCAGGTCCGATGGCGGCTGACGCGGTTTTTCGATCAGCCGCACGATCTGCCCTCGTTCGTCGAGGACGGCAACGCCGTACTGTTCGGGTGAGGCGACTTGCTTGAGGACGATCTGCGCGTTAAAGTCGCTTGCGCCGAACTGCTGAAGCAATGGTGCAATCCCTCCCTGGATGCAGTTATCGCCTAGGAACATGACAAATCGATCCGATCCCAGAAATCCGCGCGAGATCTTGACGGCGTGAGCCAGACCGAGCGGTTCGTCCTGTTCGATGTAGGTGATCCGCACCCCCCACCGACTGCCATCGCCGACGGCAGCGCGCACTTCGGGTCCGGTGCTGCCGATGACCACGCCAATTTCTTCGACGCCGGCATCGCGGATCGTCTCGATCACGCGGAAGAGTACCGGTTTGTTGGCGACCGGCACCAGTTGCTTGGCGCTGGTATAGGTGATGGGGCGCAGGCGGGTTCCTTTGCCGCCGCTGAGAACCAGTCCTTTCATACGCCTTTCCTCACGTATCTGAACGTCTTTGACGGTTGGCGTTATGCCGCAGCAACCTGCCGATGGCGTTCTGTTCTTTTCCACTCCTATTGTACCGGCGCCGGATGATCGACTGATGACAGACCACGGCAATCATCCGCCAACACACAGAGACGCCCGTGCCGCAGATGCACGGGCGTTTGCTACACTTATGCGGGCGGAGCGGCGCTTACCGACGCACCCGGATAGCGCCATAGTAGCGCGATGTCCAGTACGATTCCCAAATGCTCGACACCTGTACGCCGTAGCGTGGCGTCATCGCGTGAACCATGCGCCCGCCGCCGATATAGAGGGCCACATGACTGATCCCGCGCCGCCCGCCGGTATTACGGAAGAACACCAGGTCGCCGGGCGCCAGATTTTCCATTGAACCGACCGACGCGCCGTATGCGGTATTGAACTGCGCCGCCGCGCTGCGCGGCAGGCTCACGCTAAACTGACGGTACACATAACTGGTGAACCCGCTGCAATCGAAGCCGGTTGCCGGGCTTGAACCGCCCCAGCGATAGCGCGAGCCGACGAACTGAACCGCAAAACTGGCGACATCGCCGCTGGCTGGAATATTCGCCAGACCGGGGCTTGCGCCGGGACGACCACCGCTCACCGGCAACGCCGGGAAATCGCGGCTGACCGGCACGCGCCGCAGCACATGCGCCGTGGTGCTGATCAGATCACGAAACACCCAGGCTTTCGTGCCATCGGGCAATCGCACCCGCAGCCAGTCCTTGTGCTTGCCAATCAGATCGACCTGCACACCCGCGTCGATCCGGCCAATGCGATCATAACGCGAGTCGGGTCCTTTGCGCAGATTGACGCTGTTTTCCGCGATCACGCCCACCAGCGCCGGGTTCGGATCGGGAATGGTTTCAGCGACCAGCAACCGCTTGACCACAGAGGGATCGACATTCAGAAACTCCGCCTTCACCCATCCATCGAGACCGCCGGGCGCGCCGACGTGGAACCAGTCCTGATAGATTTCGTACAGTTCGATCTGCATACCCTGTTTCAGGGTCGTCATCGGCATATAATTCGTCCCGGGACCGTCGCGCAGTTGCAGGCCGCTTTCGCGCACCAGGGCAATCTTCGGCGGCGGCGGCGGCGGGATGGCGCTCTCCTGCACCTCGAACAATGTGTACGAGGCGGCTTCGGAAATGTCGAGCACTTCACCCGACATCCAGTAGATCGGGCCGCCGGCCTGCTCGCGGATCTGGAACCAGTCGCCATAGCGACCGATGACCTGCACCGGTGTAGCGCCGGAAATGCGCCCGACCGCGTCATACTCTGTGCCGGGTCCATTCCGCAGGTAGGCGCGCTCCACTGCCACCGTTGCAGGGACGATGATCGGCGCCAGCGCTTCGCTCCGCGAAATGAGCGAGAGCGGCACCGGCAGGTCGCCGGTATCGTCGAGCGGTGCATCGCCAATCGTCGCGTCGAGGTCGATTGGCGCCAGCGGCACAGTGAATTCGCTCCCTTCCGTCGATGCGGCTGGCGCTGAGGCGGCTGGCGCCAGCACGCCCGGGCGCAGCTGTGAGAGCAGCATAGCGACAGGGAGAAGCAGAACGACCAGCGCATGGAGAATAATGCGAGCCGGAAGACGTGAGAAAAGCGCAGAGGGAGAGCCAAACCGGGTGGACCGAACCGTTTGCCATTGAGTGACGAGAGCGCCTGTGAGTGATAATCGTTGTTGCCTTCGGGCAAGTGCACGGCGCTGAAGCGACTCGAGGCTGTAAGGGTCCGACGCCATACCTCGATGACTTTGCTCAATCATGGAGCATCTCCTGACGGTATACCCTGCGCCATGTACAACGCCCTGCCCGGTTCTACCAAACCGAACCGCCATACACGGAAACAGGGAATATCGTTAACGGATGACACGATGGCGCGAGTGTACCATAGGGTATTAAAAAACGCAAACGAATAGTGCGACATTGGTTGCTATGGTATTACAGACCCCGCGACCACCAGGCAGATAAACGCCTGCTATTAACCGAATATAAACCATAACCTTCATTACGTCAAGTTTTTATGTGGCAACCGAAACCATCCGTCGTAGTACATCAGGCGTATCGGTTATGATGCCATCCACGCCGAGCCTGAGGAAACGCCGCATCTCATCAGGGTCATTGACTGTCCAGACATGGACGCGATACCCGGCGCGTTGCACAATCGGCGCCACGTGATCAAGCAGTGGAATCTGCCAGGCGGGGTGCCAGGCGACGGCGCCAACCCGTTTGAGATCCAGAAAGGGCCAGCTTTCACGCAGGCGCACATCGGGGCGGAATGTCGGAATGCCCATCAGAAAGGCGCGCGGCATATCGGGTGCAACTGCCGCGATTTCTGCAAGTGCTTCGTCCCAGAATGAGGAGACGAGCACCTGATCGACCACCCGTTCATGGCGCAGCAGGCGTACCACGTCGGCGCCGATGCCGCGCATTTTGAGTTCAACATTCAACCGCATGCCCCGTTCGCGGGCAAAGGCGCACACCTCTGCCAGGGTGGCGATCCGCTCGCCGCCAATGTCGAGTTGGTGCAGATCGGCGAGCGTGCAGTGCTCCACGTGCTGTCCTTGCGCTTCCCATCGCGCCGTTGTCTCGTCGTGAAACACTACCAGCACGCCATTGGCGGTGCGTTGCACATCGAGTTCGCACATATCGGCGCCCTGACGGGCGGCAAGTTCGAATGCGCGCATCGTATTCTCCGGCGCATACGCTGATGCGCCGCGATGAGCGATCACCAGAGTCATAGCATCATTCCTCGTGACAATAAAATCCCCGCTCCTGGCGGAGCGGGGAGCGGTGGCGGCGATCGGGATTCAGCTCAGAACGCTGACGAGATGCTCCTCGACGGAAACCATACCCGGCTCACGGGCAATAGCAGGCAACATCGGCGCCAGAATGCGCTGGAGCGCCATAACGTGTGCGCAGGTGTTCCATATGCGGAAGGTCGAACAATCACACAACCATCCTGCTTCGGTCAGCGCCAGAACATGGTCGTTGTTATCGCCACGGAAGCGCGCCCGTAGTGTCTGGATCTCGATCCGGTCGAGTTCGTGCATATAGCGGCGCGACTTCTCGATCATGCTGATCAGTTCGGAATGGATAATGACGGGGCCCGGCTCACGCGCCTCGGCAGACAGCATCGGCGCCAGCACCTTCTGCAGCGTCATGACGTGCGCGCACACGCCGCGCAGGTGGAATACTTCGCAATCGCACGACCAGCGATTATTCGCAAGCCGAATGATGTGATCATTGTTGCCCCCGTGAAAACGAACCGTGATTTCATCGATAGCGATGCGTTCCGGTTCTTCCGCGTAATGCCGGGCTTTTTCGATCTTTCCGATCAAGTCCGAGTGCATATCCCGCCTCCTCATCTAGTGCTTGCAGGCAAGCTATCACTGCATTGCCTGTCTTCCGCGCGCTTGATAAAACCAAAGCGGCACAGACTGATACACATCTGTGCCGCTTCACGCTGTTCCGTATTCACCTGGCGCTTCGCTTCGCATGGCAGGCGCTCCTTCTTTGACGCTGCGCCATAATTCACAATCTTAATCAGTGGTTAGCATTATAGATGGTTCATCAAGGAGAGTCAAGCATCGCCATTCCACGGGATAAAACGACAATTTCTTCATTCCGATGCCATGAAATGCGCGTGTGCGCGCACAATGCGAGCATCTCGCCCGGACAGGTTGTTGGATCTTAACCGGTGATGGTGGGGACGGAGGGACTCGAACCCTCACGGATTGCTCCACAAGTTCCTAAGACTTGCGCGTCTGCCGATTCCACCACGTCCCCTGAAGCAGAGGCGTCCCGTTCGATTGTACCAATCATTGACGCAGGATGCAACCATGACTTCACTGCAAAAAGCTGTAGTCACGAACCACGAAGGTCACAAGGGGACACAAAGGAAATGCGCTTCATGTGTATTCACCTTCGTGCGCGTCGTGTCCTTGGTGGTGAAGCCTTTGTGCAGTGGACTCAAGCATGAAAAGGGTCGAACGTTGAACGTTCAACGTTGAACGTTCAACGCGCCCGCTTACCCGCGGATGATCGCCAGGACCTCATCGCGGCGGCTTTCCATTTCTGCGCGGGTTGTGGCTTCCAGGTTCAGGCGTATGAGTGGTTCAGTATTCGAGGCGCGCACATTCATGTGCCACGTCGGATACGTGACCGAAATACCGTCGATCCATTCGATCACGCCGTCGGCGTAGGCGTGTGCCAGCGCTTCGAGACGCTCCTTCGGGTTGGCGACCGTCGAATTGATTTCACCAGAGATGAAGTATTTCTCCTCCAGCGGCGCCAGCAACGCCGAGAGCGACTGACCACTGCTTCCCAGCATCTCCATGACGAATAGCGACGGAATGATCCCCGAGTCGGCGAAGTTGAAATCGCGGAGGTAATAGTGCCCCGAGACCTCACCGCCAAAGAGCGCGTTTTCAGTCGCCATACGACGCTTGATGAATGCATGTCCGACGCGCTCAATCAGGGGAATGCCGCCCGCTGCGCTGATCAGATCGCGTACCGCCCACGATGCGCGCACATCGTAAACAATCTTGCTGCCGGGGGCGCGCTGAAGCAGGTAGCGCCCGAGGATCGCCGTGAAGAAATCGCCCGATACAAAGCGTCCACGGTCGTCGATGACGAAAAAGCGGTCGCCATCGCCATCGAAGGCAAACCCTGCATCTGCTCCTTCCTCAACGACGCGCCGCTCGAGTTCGGCGCGGTTCTCCGGCATGAGCGGGTCGAGTCCGTGGTTTGGCAGGTTGCCGTCCGGTTCCAGGTACATGCCAATGAAATCGATCGGCAGGCGCTCGTAAATGCGTTGAAGAATGGGTCCAACCGTGCCGTTGCCGGTGTCGGCGATGATTTTGAGGCGGCGGCGTTGCAGCGGTTTGATGTCGATCAGACCAAGAACAAACTCCACAAACTCGTCCGACAGGTCGAGCGTGCGCATGCTGCCGGTGCGCGTCGCCGGGGCATAGGCATCGTTCTCGACGATGCGCCGCAAATCCTGGATGCCTTCGGCGCCGCTGAGCAGGTACGGCATTTGGCGCACCATCTTGAAGCCATTGTACTGCTTCGGATTGTGCGATGCCGTGACCATCATCCCCGGCAGGCCCAGGCGGGTGCAGGCGAAGTAGTACTGATCGGTGCTCACCAGCCCAATGTTCACCACATCTGCGCCCTGGTCCATGATGCCGCGCGTCACCGCGCTGAAGATTGCCGGTCCCGACAGGCGCATATCGTGCCCGACAATCACCTCGCGCGCTCCCAGGAATGTGACGAATGCGCGTCCGATTGCGTAAGCGCCCTCCTCATTCAGTTCGGTTGGATAGATGCCGCGGATGTCGTATGCCTTGAAAATGCCAGGCGCGATCTGCACACTCCCCCTCCTTTCCCTTGGTGATGACCCGGTATCGTCTGTCGTCGGATCGGGTCGCAGACCTGCCTGCCCAGCCACCGGTTCCTCAACATTCCGTTGGTCTGCGTCCCCGCCCTGACGACTGTCCAGCATCCCTCAAGAAGGTTTCACGCGAAGATGCGCAAAGAATCGCATCGATTACGATTATCTTTGCGTCTGTCGTTCTCAAGAAACCCTCTCCTCCATGATACGGCTCGCATGAGATTATACCAGTGATTGCAGCGCCATTCACGTTCAGGCGGCAACATCGAGTCCAGGCCAGATCGGTCAGACAGGCATCCTGACGCTGCGGACTGATAACGTTACATCCGGTCGAATCCGCAAAGGCGGGCTTCGCTTTCCATAGCCTGTGGCTTATGAACGTTAGGCATTAAGAGCCTATCCGAAAAATCGCTACTGAAGTGCGACCGGGTAGGCGAAGGCATTGCCTTCGCCTACCCAACGAGCTTTCCCTCGATAACGAGGCGGGGTCCACAGAAGTGGACGTGTGGCGAAGGCATTGCCTTCGCCTACCCAACGAGCTTTCCCTCGATAACGAAGCGGGGTCCACAGAAGTGGACGTGTGGAGAAGGCATTGCTTTCGCCTACCCAACGAGCTTTCCCTCGATAACGAGGCGGGGTCCATAGAAGTGGACGTGTGGAGAAGGCATTGCTTTCGCCTACCCAACGAGCTTTCCCGGACAGGCTCTAAATTCGGTATGCAGGCTGGCGAATGAATTCGCGCCTATGGGCCTCCAGCCGGCCACCCGCCTGCACGAGTGGGAAAGCGTCGGCGCAGGCCAAAACACCCGGCGCGCGGACCAGCCCCGGAGGGGCTTTCACTTGCGGTGAGCACGGTCAAACCGCGTGCGGAGTGCACCGTCGAACCGCTTCCTCAGCAAGGGCTTCAGCCCGCAGCGATGCATTACGACGACAGCGCAGCGTTCTGCTCGCGTCGCGCTTCGATGACATCGGGGAGACGGTTGAGTTTGTCGAGAATGGCGGTCAGTTGGGCGATGCTTTGAATACGGAGGGTTACCGCCAGAACCGCGCGACCGGGGCGACGGGTTGGGACCTGTTCGACCACGTCGATGTTGATGCCGGCGTCAGCAATGGCCCCCGACACGTCGCGCCATAGCCCGACGCGATCCCAGGCTTCGATCCGCATCGGGACAGGGTACCCTTGTTTGGGTGCGCCGGCGCCCCATGTCACTTCCACCAGCCGCGCCCGGTCGCGTTCATTCAGGATGGTGCGGCAATCGGCGCGATGCACCGTCACACCCTTCCCACGGGTCACGAAACCGACGATCGGCTCGCCGACCACCGGGTTGCAACAACGCGCCAGGCGTGTTGGCACCTGCGCGTTTTCGATGCCGCGCACCCGGATGATGCTGGTATCGGTAGCGCGTTCGGATGGCGGTGCGACCTGTGGAATATCCGCCAGGTCGTCAGCCCCGGCGGGCATTCGATGGCTCAGGACTTTTTGCGCCACCTGGCGCGCAGTACTATCGCCGCTGCCGATCTGGGCAAACACCTCATCAATCGACTTGAGACCGGTGATGGCAACGATTTCCTCGAATGGCACGGACAGACCAAGGCGTTTCAGTTCTTTTTCGAGCAGTTCACGTCCGGCGGCGATATTTTCCGCCCGGTCGAGGCGCTTGAAATAGCGGCGGATGTGGTTGCGCGCGCCACTCGTCTTGACGAAGTTGAGCCAGTCGCGGCTCGGACCGCGCGGCGTCTTCGAGGTCATAATATGAACGATTTCGCCATTCCGCAGTTGATAATCGAGCGGGACGATACGATTGTTCACTTTTGCGCCGACGCAACTATGCCCCACATCGGAGTGGATGCGGTATGCGAAATCGACCGGTGTCGCCCCGACCGGCAGGTCGATGATTTTGCCCTTGGGGGTGAAGACATACACCTGTTCTTCGAGCACGTCGGTTTTGAACGAATCGACGAACTCGTGGGCGTCGGTCAAGTCGCGCCGCCACTCGATCAAGCCGCGCAGCCATGCCAGTTTGCTCTCGAACGACGCATCGATGCGTCCAAACCCTTCTTTATAGCGCCAGTGCGCCGCAATGCCCCGTTCAGCGACTTCGTGCATCTCGTGGGTGCGGATTTGAATCTCACATGGCTGCCCGCCGGGTATCAGCACAGTGGTGTGAAGCGACTGATACATGCTCTCTTTCGGCATGGCGATATAGTCATCGAACTCGCCGGGAACAGGAGGCCATGTTGCATGCACCAGGCCGAGCACGCGGTAGCAGTCGGCGACGGTATCGACGATCACCCGCACCGCGAGCTGGTCGTAGATCTGATCGAGGCTCACACCTTTGCGTTCCATCTTGCGATAGATGGAATAGATATGCTTGGGGCGCCCGGTAATATCCGCCTTAATCTTCTCTTTCTCGAGGACCTGGCGCAGGCGCTGCATGACGCGATGCACGAGGCGTTCGCGCGCATCGCGGCGCAGCGCCAGTTGCCGACTGATCTCCTGATACTTTTCGGGGTTGAGAACGGCGAATGCGCGGTCTTCGAGTTCCCACTTGATCTGCCAGATGCCGAGGCGATGCGCCAGGGGCGCATAGATTTCGAGCGTCTCGCGCGCCATGCGCTTTTGCCGCTCTTCAGAGAGCGAACTGACCGTGCGCATATTGTGCAGACGGTCCGCCAGTTTCACCAGCACAACGCGCGGGTCGTCCGCCATAGCGATGAACATCTTACGATAGGTGCCGACCTGCGCCTCTTCGCGGGTGCGCGCCTCCAGCGCCGAGAGTTTTGTCACCCCATCGACAAGGTTGGCGATCTCTGCGCCGAACAGCGCGGTCAGTTGTTCTTTGGTGACCAGGGTGTCTTCGAGGACATCGTGAAGCAGGGCGGCGGCGATGGATGCGGCATCGAGTTGCAGGTCGATCAGGATACGGGCGACGGCGACCGGGTGATCGATATACGGCTCGCCCGAGTCGCGCTTCTGTTTCCCATGCGCTTCGCAGGCAATCGCATATGCATTGCGCACGAGCGCCTCGCTACGCGCCATCTGTTCAGCGTTGTTATTCGACTGACGCTGATAGTTCTTGAGCCGTGCAACGAGTTCATCGGCGACCGGGCTGTGGGCAAACTCGGAATTCGGACGTAGCGTGGATTGCGGCGCGGCATTGGTACGGCGCGTTGAACGAACAGAGGAGTCGGTGGCGACTTCGCCACTGCTCACCGCGAGTGTTGCTGGTGAGTCCATAGTGCTGCCTTGCGACGCGGCGGCAGAGGGCCGACAGGATAGTACAGGTCAGAGTAGCACGAAGGGGAGGGGTTGTCAAGAAAAAATTCGTGCTTTCAGTAAATAATATCCACCCGAGTTCCAATGTCCGCCCAGCGATACAGCCATTCCGCGTCGTCGATATTCAGGTTAATACACCCATGTGACATGCGCACTCCTGTCCCCCAGGCGTCGTGCCAGTAGGTCCCGTGGAGCGCCACGCCGCCAACGACATACTGTACCCATGGGATGTCGGGCACATACCACGACTCGCCGCCAGCCGAGCCGGTCATCGTTTGCATCGGCAGTTTGGCGTAAATCGCAAATGTTCCCGCTGGCGTGTTGAAACCATCGCGTCCGGTGGCTACCGGGGCGCGATACACCGGCGTGTCGCCCTCGAATGCCGTCAGCATCTGCGTTGAAAGGTTCACTTCGATGCGTCGCTCGAACAATGCCGACGACCAGACCGGCGCGCCGGGCATCGGACCGACGGACTGCGGCGTGTGCCCCTGGCGCTGCAGCGCCTGCCGTCCCAGATCGGTCAACTGGACTTCGTAGAGTCCTGCAAGCGTGATGCCGTTCGCCCGTTCCATCTGGCGATAGAACGCTGGCAGTTTCTCAGGATGGTACTCGAAGCGTGCGCGCTCGAAGTACTGCGTGATGCGCGCCTGACCGTCAATCGGGCTGATCTCCTCGAACGGTTCGCTGATCGGATAGCCGAAGATGCGCAGCCCGCCCCGTTTCTCCCAGAACTTCAGGAACTTCCCGCCGAGCGTGTGGCGCGTTTCGGGAAAGTAGATTCGTCCCTGCGTCGGTTCACCATCGGGAAAATCGTACCCCTGGGTCAGTTCGCTGCCGAGGAGTGACAGCATCACCTGGTAGTCGGTTCCCAAATGCTCCGGATGGTACTCAAAACGGGCACGCTCGAAATACTGGACGATCCGCCCATCTTCGACCATTTCGCCGCTGATTGGATACCCGAAGACTAGTTCGCCGCCATTCCTGCGCCAGAAGCTCAGGAAGCCGGTGCGATCGCTGATGTGGAAACCAGACGATGCGAAGTACATGTTCTGCACCGCTGGCAGTGGAACCGCCTCCTGCCCACCCGGTTGCTGCTGAATCTGTTCGGTGCGTTCTGCACGTTCGGCGGCGCGCGCGGCAGCGACTACCGCCTGCGCCTCGGCTGGAGTCATGAGCGGCGCAAAATCAGCGACTGCAGGACGCTGCCGCGCGCGCAGTTCGACAGGGGCGACGATAGCCAGCGCTGTCAGCGCCACCACGCCGATCATTGTCAGATGTGCATGCCAGGGTCGAGCGATCATGGTGCGCCTCGCTTCTCGCAGCGCAGGACGTTGTATCACTCTCATTATACCTCTTTTGGGGTGTATCGGAGGTTACGGTATGGTGAAAGACGCGATATCGCTGTGTTGGGCGCTTCCGCACACGGTTCATCAAGGCAATCCGCCTTGTATCTTGCGAAAAGTGGAAGTATCTTGTATATTCATGAAGTATCTGATTTTTTGGAGGATGCTTGTGCAAACGACGGTAACGAAACGAGGTCAGACGGTCATTCCCGCTCCTATCCGCAAACGGTATCATATTCAAGAGGGCGATTATCTGGTCTGGATTGACGATGGCGAAAGCATCCGTGTGATTCCGGTCGCGCATGATCCGATCAGTGTTCTGCGCGGGAGTGGGCGGGGCCAACGCCTGGTGGAACGGCTTCTGGCAGCGCGACAGGCGGATCGGCAACGTGAGTGATCAACAGTATCTTCTGGATACCTCAGCCCTCTTCACTCTCATCGAGGATGAAGCAGGTGCGGCGCGCGTGGAAGAAGTCTTACGCACCTGCTCCGTGATCATCTCGTGGGTGAGTTTGCTTGAAATCGCCTATATTACGCAGCAAGAGCAGAGCATTGCAGAAGCGGAGCGCCGCTATGCGCTCATCAGGGTGCTCCCCGTTACGCTGACGTGGCAGATCGAAGAGGCGACGCTGCTGACGGCTGCACGCTTGAAAGCCGCATATCGCGTATCACTGGCGGACGCAATCATTGCCGCCTATGCGATACGGGCGAACGCAATCCTGCTCCATAAAGATCCTGAGTTCGAGACGTTGTCCGATCAGGTTCAGATGGAGGCGTTGCCCTACAAAACGACATAAGTTCGCGTCGCTTCCATCAGTAGTTGTCGATCTGCGCGCGCTGGAGCGTGCCCGAAAAATCGACGTAGATCGACTTCCACTCGCTGAAGACGTCGAGCACCTGAATGCCGCCTTCGCGGTGACCGTTGCCGGTGCCCTTGGTGCCGCCGAAGGGCAGATGAATCTCCGCGCCGATCGTTGGCGCATTCACGTACACGATGCCGGTGTAGAGGTCACGCATGGCGCGGAATGCGGCATTCACGTCATGGGTGTAGATCGCGGACGACAGGCCGTAGGGTGCGTCATTGGCGACATCGATCGCCTCTTCCAGGCTGTCGACGGTAATAATCGACAGCACCGGACCGAAAATCTCTTCCTGGGCGATGCGCATGGTGCGCTGCACGTTGGCAAAAATTGTCGGCTGGTGGAAGAATCCGTAAGCATAGTCGCCGTCGCGCAGCGTCTGCCCGCCGACGACCAGGCGCGCCCCTTCGCTCGCGCCAATTGCGACATAGCGCTGCACCGTCTCGAGCTGGCTCTGGTTGATCGATGGTCCCATCTCGACGGTTTTATCGAGTCCGTTGCCGATCTTCAGCCGCTCGGCGCGATCCGCCAGGCGCTCGGTCAGCTCGCCAACGACGGCGCGGTGGGCGATCAGCCGCGAGGTGGCCGTGCAGCGCTGACCAGTTGTGCCGAAGGCGCCCCAGATCGCGCCATCGACGACCAGATCGAGGTTGGCGTCGTCCATCACGATCATTGGATTCTTGCCGCCCATCTCCAGTGAGACGTGCTTCATCCCTTCGGCGCCGACGCGCGCAACTTTGCTGCCGATTTCGGTCGAGCCGGTGAAGGAGATGACCTGAACATCGGGATGGCGGATGAGCGGCTCGCCGACGCGACTGCCGCTGCCGGTAACGATATTGACCACGCCATCGGGGATGCCGGCGTCGAGCAGGCATTGCACCAGGTTGTACACCGACAGTGGCGTGTCGGAGGCGGGCTTGATGACCACGGTGTTGCCGACGATCAGCGCCGGCAGGATCTTCCAGGACGGAATCGCCATCGGGAAGTTCCACGGCGTGATCAACCCGCAGACGCCGACCGGCTGGCGCACCGACATCTGGAACTTGTTCGGCATTTCGGAGGGGGTCGTCTGCCCGTAGAGACGCCGCCCTTCGCCCGCCATGAAGAAGCACATGTCGATGGCTTCCTGCACATCGCCGCGTGTTTCCTTGAGCACCTTGCCCATCTCGCGGGTCATGTCGCGTGCGTACTGCTCTTTGCGCTCGACAAGCAACTGCGCGGCTTTGAACAGAATCTCGCCGCGCTTGGGTGCGGGAACCAGTCGCCAGTAGCGGTATGCCCGCTTCGCTGCCTCGACTGCCGCCTGCACATCACGCTCATCGCTATCCTGGAATATGCCGATAATGTCGCGCGTGTCCGCCGGGTTGCGGTTCTCGAACGTCCGTCCGCTTGCGGAATCGACAAACTTGCCGCCGATCAGATTCTGGTATACTGGAGAGGTTGACATATGTGTTCTCCTTTGAACTGCGAGCGCGGCAATGGTGCGGAGTGAGCGCGCTCGATTGCTCTGGCAGATGCTGCTGAACCGGTGCGATTATAGCACGGGTTGCCCGTCCGCGCGGGCGTGGGCTTCGACAGGCGCAGCCCACGCTTCGACAGGCGCAGCCGACGGTGGCGCGGGCGTGGGCTTCGGCAGGCTCAGCCCACGTCAGCCGCTCCACGGGTGCTGATGTGATGTGAAGGAGGCGCTCCAATGCGCAGAGATCTCCACGAAATCAACCGCCGCGCCTGGAATGAGGCGACGAAGGCGCACAACAGTCACAAAGCCGATCAGGCGCAGTTTTTGCGCGACGGCGGCAGCACGTTGTTCCCCGAAGAACTGGAATTGCTGGGAGACGTGCGCGGGAAGCGACTGCTGCATCTCCAGTGCAATGCAGGGCAGGACACGCTCAGCCTGGCGCGGCTCGGCGCGCACGTCACCGGCGTTGATATCAGCGATGAAGCGATCGATTTCGCCCGGCGTCTCTCCGATGAGTCGGGCATTCCGGCGACATTCCACCGCGCCGATGTGTACGACTGGCTCGACGAGGCGGCCCAACGCGGCGAGTCGTTCAACATCGTCTTCAGTTCGTATGGCTTTCTGTGCTGGCTTTCCGACCTGCGCGCCTGGGCGCGCGGGATCGCGGCGGTGCTGGCGCCCGGCGGACGCTTCGTGATGATCGAGTTTCATCCATTCCTGATGATGCTCGATGACCAGGGGCATACCGTTGCTCACAGCTACGGCAATGGCCGGCTCTGGTCGTTCGATGAGGGGATTGGCGATTACGTGGCGTGGGCAGGCGCTGCATTGACGCCGTCTGGCTATCTGGAAGGGGTGCAGAACTTCCGCAATCCGCATCCGTCACACGAGTTCCTCTGGGGTGTGGCAGACCTGATATCGGCGTTGCTGGACGCCGGTCTGCGCCTGGAGACGCTGCGCGAGTACCCCTATGCGAACGGTTTCCCCGCATTCGAGGGAACGGCGACATTGCCCGGCGGCAGGTTTGCACCGCCGCCGGAGCGCCCGGTCATCCCGATGATGCTGGGATTGGCGGCGCGGCGGGATGGTTCATAGGGTGATGGTTGCCTTGAGCGCACGCACCAGTTTGTCGACCGCCTCATCGACTTGAGCACGGGTCAGGATCAACGGCGGCACCAGGCGTAGCACGTCGTCGCCTGCCGTGGCGATCAACAACCCTTCATTGTGCGCCGCTTCGCGCACCGCGCTGGCGGGACCATTGATGACGACGCCGCGCATCAGACCGCGCCCACGCACTTCCAGCACAACACCGGGATGGGCAGCCTGCAGGTCAGCCAGCGCTTCTCCCAGATAGTCGCCGACTTCGCGCACATGCACGAGGAATGCCGGATCGGCGATTTTGCGGAACACGGTGTGCGCAACCGCAGTGACGAACGGACCGCCGCCGAACGTCGTGCCGTGATCGCCGACGTGGATGGTCTGCGCGACTTTCTGGCGCATGAGGATCGCGCCAATCGGCAGACCGCCGCCGAGCGGCTTGGCGATGGTCATGATATCGGGCGCAATGCCGTATGGTTCGTGCGCCCAGAGCGTGCCGGTACGCCCGATGCCGCACTGGATTTCGTCGAAGATCAGGAGCGCATCGACCGCATCGCACCGTTCGCGCAGCGTGCGCAGGAACTCCGGCGTCGCCACGCTGAGACCGCCTTCGCCCTGCACCGGCTCGACGATCACGCCGCACACATCGCCGGTAATGGCGGCGGCAGCGGCGGCGCTATCGTTGAAAGGAACAAAACGCACCCCGGGCATCACTGGCTCGAACGGCTGGCGATACTTCTCGCGCGCAGTGACCGCCACGGCGCCCATTGTGCGCCCGTGGAACGAACCGGTGCACGCAACGATGGTCGTTTTGCCCTCGCCATGGATGTCGCGCGCGTAGCGGCGGCTGAACTTGAGCGCGCCTTCGACGGCTTCTGCGCCGCTGTTGCAGAAGAACGCCCGATCGGCCCATAGTGTATGCTCGACCAGCGCCTGCGCCAGTTCGACGGCGGGGCGGGAATGGTACAGGTTCGACAGGTGAATAACACCATCGGCATGCTCCCTGATCGTGCGCGCCACGTCGGGGTCGCCGTAGCCAAGCGCATTCACGGCGATGCCAGCAACGCAATCCAGGTAGCGGCGGCCCTCACTGTCGTAGAGATAGCACCCCTCGCCCCGCTCGATCACGAAGCCCGGCCGGGCATACGTTTGCAGCAGGTAGCGTTGTTCAGCGGCGATGATGTCAGTAGTGGTCATAATAGCCTCTCGTGTGCAACCGACCTTTATAGGCGCATTGGCATGCGCGTGGGCACGGCGGCGCCGTCCTATGGGCGCGCCACCGGCGCGCCCCTACGTGCCATTGCCTGCGTTCGCCGGGCGATGGGCGCGGTACCGGCGCGGGCACGGCGCCGCCGTGCCCCTACGATTCGACCTCAATGGTCTCACGTTCGCTGGCGGCTGCCACGCGCGCGGCGCGTTCGCGCAGCCGCAGACCGCCGCCAATCGCCCCGGCTGCCGCCAGCGCCAGCAACCATGCCGGCAACGACTCGCCACCGGTACGCGGCAATGCGGCTGGCGTTTCAGCCGGTGCAGGCGCCGGAACCGCCGCGCCCGGCAGCGTGCCGTCCTGCACGATGCGCCCTTCGACCTGCGGGCTGACCGGCGAACGCGCCTGCAGGTATTCCACCAGTACATCGGCGTCGAGGAACCCGGTGTCCACCTTGTTCGTTCCCTGTTGCAGTACGCTGTAGCCGTCGCCGCCGCCAGCGATGAAATTGTTCACCACCACGCGGTACGTGGCGTTGGGGTCGAGCGCCACAAAGCCGCCTTTGCCGTCGGCGACCTGGATGCCGGTGACGCGGCTCCTGGCTGGCGCCGAGGCGTTCCAGCTATAGCGCATGCCGCCAACCTGCGGGAAGCGCCCGGCAACCTGTTCCACCTGGCTGACGCCATTTTCGAGCGCCTCCTTGACCTGCGCGCCGGTGAGGGTCAGGAGCACGAGCGTATTGCCGAACGGCATGACTTCCAGCACCTGACCAAGCGTGACGCGCCCTTCGGGAATGCTGGTGCGGATGCCGCCGCCATTCGCAATTGCCAGTTGTGCACCGGCTGGCGCCGTTTTTGCCAGCATCGCGTCGGCAATCAGGTTGCCCAGGTTTGTTTCCCTGGCGCGTACATCAGCGCGGGCGCCGTTCAGCGCAACGCGCGTCTCGCCAACCGGCGTGGCGCGCAGTTGATCCAGGGGACCCTTAAAGGTTCGGATGCGGTTCTCGAAACCGCCATCTGGAGTGATGGATGGCAGCACTTCGGTAGGACGCCCAGCAACCACGCGCGTAATGTCGCCATTGGCGTCGAAGCCGATCGTCAGGTCGCCGAGCCAGCGCCCCCATTCCCAGTCGTGTGCCAGGATCACCGGTTTGCCGGAAGGTGAGGCGATGACTTCGGGATAGGGGCGATCAGGCGTCTGGGGATTGACCATCGGACCCATGGGCGTATGGCTGTGCCCGCCGATGATGACCGAGATGCCGTCCACGCGACGCGCCAATTCACGGTCCGCCTGGACGCCGACGTGGGTGAGCGCGATGATCTTGTTAACCCCGTCGCGGCGCAGCGACTCAACCCCCAGACGCACGGCATCGATATAGTTGGTGAACCTTACGCCAGGACCGGGGTTGCTGAGCACCGGCGTGTCTTCGGTCGTGACGCCAATGATCCCGATCGGCTGACCGCCGACCCAGATGACGACCCACGGCTTGATCAGCCCGAACAACGGTGATGAGCGTTCAGTCTGAATGTTGGCGCTGAGCAACGGGAAGGTCGCACCACGCGCAAAATCCGCCAGAGGCGCCTGCCCGATGTCGAATTCGTGATTGCCGATTGCTACTGCGTCGTACTTGAGTGCGTTGTAGAATTCCAGGTCTGCCAGTCCGCGATACTGATTGAAGTAGAGCGTGCCCTGAAACACATCGCCGGCGTCGAGCAACAACTGGTTGCCGCCTTCGTTCCGAATCGCATCGATCAGCGTCTTGCGCCGCGAGACGCCGCCGTGAACGGGATTGTTGCCGCTGAACACCGGCTCGATACGCGCATGGTGGTCGTTGGTATGCACAATGCGCAGGGTGTAGACTTCCGGGCCGGCGCCGTGCACCGTCAGCGCTGTCGCCAGATAGGCGATCGTTCCCGATCCAACCGCCATCGTCTTCACGAACGTGCGTCGCGAGATCGTGGGCATCGACATGTCCTTTCTCCTCTGGCTCTTCTCGACTTAAACCGCTTGCAGCGGACAAGAAAATGGGGCGCGAGTACTATACCATATTTCGTGCTCATTCTTTGCACGCTGGACTGCTGATATGGCATATATGTCGGCTGCTGGTTTGCTGAAGGCACTATGCATACGCAAGCCGGCGCCGGATCACCGGTTGTGTCAACGGCGCGGGTTATGCGGTTGCCTCATAGACGAGCCGCGTAACGGACTTTTTGCCTTGGGCGGATCGGCGTTTGTCTTCTTTTGTGGGGGTGGTGATTCGAGCGTGACGAATCACGCTGCACATGCGGCAACTTTTTCGAACCAGCCTGCCGTGGCGGGTAGAGTTCCAGAATCAAAAAGGCTCACTTCGGTGAGCCTTTTTGCCGCCGCAATTGGCGGGCCCGACGGGATTCGAACCCGCGCTCTGAGCCTTGACAGGGCTCCATGTTAACCGCTACACCACGGGCCCGTATGTTTTGGTGACCCCAGCGGGATTCGAACCCGCGATCTCCACCTTGAGAGGGTGGCGTCCTAGGCCGCTAGACGATGGGGCCTGTTCTTTCCGCTGGCCCGAACTCCCTGCGGCCCCAGCATTCGCTATTATACCAGCATCTACCGAACAATGCAAGTTGACATGGTTCTGCCAGGGGCATATACTGCTCGCTGGCGTCGAACCTGTTGGAAGCGAGCGGAGCGGATATGCCGATGCGCATTGCGGAAGTGATCGAAGCAACGAGCACGGAATTCACGGCAGGCGCTTACGAGTTGCTGAAGGCGCCGCCGTTTGGCGCCCTGGTGCGCGCCCAGGCGCGCGATGAATCAACGGCGATCTACGGTCTGGTGTACGACATCCGCACCGGTAGCCACGACATCGGCGCGCGCGCGGTGGTGCGCGGGCGGACGTATGCCGGGCGCGAGGTGTATGATGCCGCGATCTATCACGAGCATCCCGATTTGGCGGAAGTATTGCAGACCGAGTTTTCCGCCGTAATTGTCGGCTTCGTGGAACGCGGCGAGATCCGTCAATTTCTGCCGCCGCAACCGCCGCCGGTGCACTACAGCGTCTACGAGTGTGATGCCGATGAGGTGGCGCGCTTCAATCAGGCGACCGATTATTTCCGCACGGTGCTGTTTATGCCGCAGATCCCCGGTGACGAGGCGCTGGCGGCGGCGCTGCGCCTGGCAGCCCGCACGTTTCCCGATGAGCGTGCATTTCTGGTGCGAGCCGGGCGCGAGATCGCTGCGCTCCTCAACGATGACTACGACCGCCTGACGGCGATCCTGCGTCGGCTCCGTCCCTGACGACGCTTTATACCTGTGGAACCTGGATGCAGACGGATCAAGACGGATTCGCGCTGAGCCGGGTAGTGAAGGCATTGCCTTCGCCTGCCCAACGATCTTTTCCGGGCAGGCTCTTGTAGAACGATCACGTGGAGCGGCGGAGGTTGGCTGAGCCAGTCGAAGCCAACCTCCGAAGTCGCTCCACACCGTCGAACGTGCGTCAGCGATGCGCGGCGGAGGTTGGCTGAGCCGGTCGAAGCCAGCGTCCGCCGCACGACGGTCAACACGGACCATTATTGTGCAACATCTGGCTGATCGCTCTATTATAAGGTAATGATCCCCTGGCGCGCGCCGCGATTGACCGCTTCGGTGCGGCTCGAAACGCCGAGTTTGGCGAAGAGCGACGACAGGTGGAACTTGACGGTGTGTTCGCTGATCTGCAATTTCTGGGCGATCTGTTTGTTCGATAGCCCCTGGCTCACCAGTTCGAGCACATCGCGTTCACGTGCTGTGAGAGGTTCGCCAACAGGCTCCTCAACCGGCTCTGGACGATGGTGGACCAGGCGTGATGCCAGTTCCGGCGCCAGGACGATCAGCCCCTGTTCGACGGCGTGAAGCGCCGCTGCCAGTTCTGCGGCGCTGACATCGTGTGTCAGCATGCCCCACGCAGTCAACGGCAGGCGACGCACAACGTCCGCCTGCCGTGCGTCGTCGGTCAGGAGCAGCGCTGCGTAGCGCGGCTCTTCCCCCAATACCTGATCGGCATTGGTCAGCACGCTCTCATCCGCCGCCATGATGACATCGGTCGCAGCAGGAATGCCTGCCGAATCGGCGATCGACCCGATAGCGCCGACGATCTCGACATTCGCTTCAGCAAGCAGTACGCGCAACCCGGCGCGCAGCGCTGGCGTGGGAGCGACAATCAGGACGTGTATCATTGTTCCTGCACTGCCCTGTTCAGGGGCGCGTCGATCACGCGAATATCGCCGGCGCGCAGTAATTGGAGGCGAACTGTCGCGCTCACTGCGCGCTGGAGTGCGACACGCAGGTCTTCCGGTCGTTCCAGGGATACCGCGTCAGCATGGAGCAGCAGGTCGCCAACCATCACTCCTGCCTGTTCCGCCGGACTGCCAGGCTCAATGTTGACCACGAGCAGTCCGTGAATGCGCCCGTTCAACAATCCTGCCGGCACAGGCGCCGGCTGCACCCCGACGCCGAGGCGGACACGCCGCCCCTGCGCGCGGTTCAGCCACTGTTCGACGATGTGACTGGCAATCGCCACCGAGAGATCGCCGCCAAGGACCATGGCGTTAATCCCGATGACCTTGCCGCGTGCGTCGAGCAGCGGTCCCCCTGAGTTGCCCGGCGCCAGCCGCACATCGGACCGGATGAAGTCGATCCGTTGGCCGCTGCGCGTCTCTGCTGCGCCCAGCCCACTGACAATGCCGGCGGTCACAACCCACGGCTGCCCCCACGGATGCCCGATCGCGAAGACGAGTTCGCCCACACGCAGTTTTGTCGAGTCGCCGACGCCGACGTGCGGCAGATCGTCGGCGGGAACGCGCAACACCGCCAGATCGAGGTCCTGATTGCGCGCCGTCACCGTCACCGGCAGGTCGCGCCCGTCGAGCGTCTGCGCGCGCAACACGCCGCCCGCTCCGGCGATCACGTGATCGTTAGTGAGCACAACGCCGCCAGGCTGCCAGACCACTCCTGTTCCGCTGCCGCTGTTTGCGCCGTGCAGATGCACGACGCTCCGCCGGGTGCGTTCGGCGAGATCGGCGAACCCGGCAGTGACAGGTGAATGATAAAACACCTGGGTCATCATCTATGCACTCTTACGTTGTCCAATCGTCACCGATAGGGTGACCAGCGTATCGCCGCGAATGACTTCCGCCGGAACCGTTGCGCCGACGCGGTCGCCGCTCAACATCGCCTGGAGGTCGTCAGTGTCGTTCAGCGCCACGCCATCGAGACTGACGAGAATATCACCGATCAGGAGACCAGCGTGAGCCGCCGGGCTATCCGGCTCGACGCGCACGATCAGCAAGCCGCGTTCCTGGTTGCGTCCGGCGCGTTGCCCCTGCGGAATCGTGACCGGCTGGCTGCTGATGCCGAGGAAGCCGCGTCGGATGTGCCCCTGGTGCGCCAGGGTGTGTGCAATGCGCCACGCAAGCGGCGCCGGAACTGCCAGCGCGACGCCGCCGATCAGTCCGGTGGTGAATAGCCCCAACACTGCGCCTGTGACGTCAATCAGAGCGCCGCCGGAGAAGCCAGGGTAGGGAGTGGCATCGGTCTGAATGACTTGCTCGACCATGCCGCGGCGGGTGCGCAACGGTCCGCCGACGGCGCTGACGACTCCCAGGCTTGCCATTGGTCCGCCTGGAGAGGGACGACCAACCGCGAGCACGAACTGTCCGACGCGCGCAGGCGCATCAGCCTGGGCAGCGGTGTCGCCGCCAAGTCCATCGATGCGCAGGAGCGCCAGGTCGCTCGTGCGGTCCCGTCCAACCAGACGCGCCGCCAGGGTGCGGCCATCGTCGGTCTGGATCGTCAGATCGTCATCGCGTTCGAGCACGTGGTCTGCCGTCAATACTTCGTCGGTTGCGACGATGATGCCGCTTGCCGACTGGCGTTGTCTGCCGTTGACCGTGACCAGTGAACGGCGAATGCGTTCAACGGCGTCTGCCATCTGGTTCGAGAGGGCGCTGATCAGGTCGGCGCCGGAAGATGAGGTCATGGGTTTCTCCTTGTTGGAATTGTGTCTTGAGCACAAACTGGAGCCAGCGCAGGGATTCCTGCGCTACCAGGCGGCGTTTGCCAGCGTATCGTGGTTCCGCCATGGTGTTGCCCGGGTGAATCATACAGGCGGATACGCAACCTGGCATCACCAGAATGCGTGGGATGACTCCTGGAAGAATGGGCAGGCGCCGGACTGCCCTATAATGCAGCGACGTTGTTGCAGAGACAGACAAAGGAGACCGGTATGGCGTTCTTCGACCTCTCGTTCGATGAGTTGCAGCAGTATCGTCCGCCGCGCGAGGAGCCGCCCGATTTCGATGCATTCTGGCGGGCGACGCTCGATGAAGCGCGCACCTATCCGCTTGATGCGCGTTTTGAGCCATACGACGCCGGGCTGGCGACGGTCGAAACCTTCGATGTCACCTTTCGCGGTTACGGCGGCCAGCCAATCAAGGGATGGCTGTTGCTGCCGCGCCACCGTTCCGGCCCGCTGCCCTGCGTCGTGGAGTACATCGGCTATGGCGGCGGGCGCGGTTTTCCGACGGACTGGCTCCTCTGGAGCGCTGCCGGGTATGCGCATCTGGTGATGGATACGCGCGGGCAGGGGAGCGCATGGCTCAAGGGCGACACGCCCGATCCTGAGCCGGAAGGGTCGAATCCGCACCACCCTGGCTTTATGACTCGTGGGATTGCCAGCCCGCACACCTACTACTATCGCCGGGTCTTTACCGACGCCGTGCGCGCAGTCGAAGCAGCGCGCGCGCATCCTGCCGTCGATGCTGCGCGCGTTGCGGTGACCGGCGGCAGCCAGGGGGGCGGGATCGCAATCGCGGTCGCCGGTCTGGTGCACGACGTCCACGCGGCTATGCCGGACGTGCCATTTCTCTGTCACTACCGCCGCGCTACCGAGATCAGCGACGCCAACCCCTACTTCGAGATTGCGCGCTACTGCAAAGTGCACCGCGACCGGGTCGAATCGGTGTTCCAGACGTTAAGCTACTTCGATGGAGTCAATTTCGCCGCACGCGCCCAGGCGACAGCCCTCTTCTCAGCAGGTCTGATGGACGATGTCTGTCCGCCATCAACGGTCTACGCCGCCTACAATCATTACGCCGGTCCGAAGGAGATCCGCGTCTACCGCTACAACCAGCACGAAGGCGGCGGCACGTTCCAGAATCAGGAGAAGATCCGGTTTTTGCGAGAGGTGATGGTCGCATGTTGAACGCAGGCATATTATAGGGGCGGGTCGGCGCCCCGCCCGCGCGCCAACGTCGGGGCGGGTCTGTGACCCGTCCACGGGCGCCCCGCCCGCGCGCCGGTGTGCTGAGCGGAAAGGTTGAAGGCGGATGGTGAAGACAGGCGATCTAACCCTTAATTAATCCCTAACCGCTGGTTCTCAGTTCTCGGTTCTCAGTTCTCAGTTCTCGGTTCTCAGTTCTCGGTTCTCAGTTCTCAGTTCTCGGTTCTCAGTTCTCAGTTCTCGGTTCTCAGTTCTCAGTTCTCAGTTCTCGGCACGTGGAAACGCCACCGCCTCGCCCTGCACCCGGACAGTGACCCGCGCGCCAGGAGCGATATCGACTCGCGGACCGGTGCGCGCCTGAATGAGCGTTCCATCGCACATGCGAATGCCGATCAACTGGTCGTGCCCGAAGAAGACAATCTCTTCGATCAGCCCGCAACCGGCGGCGTCCGGGCAAAGATCGAGCGCTTCGGGGCGCACCATCACCTCCACTGCTCCATCGCGCGGAGTGACAAGCGGCACCCTGCCGAGCACACATTCGGCGCAGCGGCCGGAGGCGCGCGCCGGAACGAAGTTCGCATCGCCGACAAACGTGGCGACAGCGCGGGTTGCTGGACGCAGGTAGATCTCGTGCGGTGCGCCAATCTGCTCAATGACGCCCTCGCGCATGACCGCAACAATGTCGGCGATGCTGAACGCCTCTTCCTGATCGTGCGTCACGAAGACCGCAGTGGCGCCCGATTGCCGCAGAATGCGCCGCATTTCTTCGCGCGTCGCCTTGCGCAGCACGGCGTCGAGGTTCGAGAACGGCTCGTCGAGCAGAATGACCTGCGGATCGGGCGCAAGCGCGCGCGCCAGCGCCACGCGCTGCTGCTGCCCGCCCGATAGTTGATGCGGATACCGATCGGCCAGATCGGCGAGACCCGTCAGCCCCAGCAGTTCGTTCACACGCGCCACGCGCTCCCGCGTGGAACGTCCATTGAGACCAAATGCCACATTCTCGCGCACCGTCAGGTGGGGAAACAGCGCATAATCCTGAAAGACCATCCCTACGCGCCGCCGCTCTGGCGGAATCCACGCACCGCCGCCTGCGACTCGCTCGCCTGCCAGCACGATCTCGCCGGTGTCTGGCGTTTCGAGACCAGCGATCAGGCGGAGGGTGGTGGTCTTGCCGCACCCGCTTGGTCCGAGCAGCGCCAGCAACGCGCCGCGCGGCGCCTGCAACGATACATGGTCAACGGCAGGCGTGTCGCGCTGAAACCACTTACTGACGGCGCGCAATTCGATGGCGTGTTCTAATGCACTCATACTGAATGGTAGCGTACCCTTATTTTCGCACTTTGTCAAGGAGAAATTGTTTAAAATGCAGACGAGACACGAAAGCCGAGTTCCGCCAGTGCGCGCCGCGCCTCTGCCGCTTCATCCCAGGGCATCGGCGTTGTGCCGTAGATAATGCTCCCTTCGTGCCCTTTGCCCAGGAGCAGCACGATGTCGCCAGGGCGAGCGCGCGCAAAGGCAGCGCGAATGGCAAGGGCGCGATCCGGGATGCAGAGGCAGGTCTCGCCGATGCGTTTACCGGCGGCTGCCGCGCCAGCCGCGATATCGGCGATGATCGCCTCACGGTCCTCCAGCCGTGGGTCCTCGTCGGTCAGCACCACGAGGTCGCAGAAACGCCCGGCAATTTCGCCCTGCAACGGGCGTTTGGCGCGGTCGCGTTCTCCGGCGCTGCCGAAGACGGCAATAAGTTGCCCGGCGGTCAGGGGACGCACAATGCGCATCAATTTCTCGAATGCTCCGGGGGTGTGGGCATAGTCGACCAGCACAGTGAACGGTTGCCCCGCCTCGATCCGTTCCATGCGTCCACGCACGCCGGGTACACGTTCGAGCGCTGAAAGGCTCGCATCGAGCGGCACGCCTTCGGCGCACGCAACAGTCAGCGCCGCCAGCGCATTCCAGACGTTAAAATCGCCGGTGAGTCGCAGACGTGCGTCGGCAGCGCCCCACGGCGTCGTCACCCGAAAACGCAGCCCGTCACGCGTTGAGCAGACCGCTTCCGCCCGCACGTCAGCATCGGCGTGCACCGCATAGGTCAATCGTTCGGCATATGCTGGAGCGGCGTCGAGGAACATGCGGTGATGGGGATCGTCGGCGTTCGCCACGGCGATCTTGCGCTGCTTATGGGGCGCATCGGCGTCGCGGAACTCCGCCAGCATCTCGAACAGGCGCGCCTTGTCGCGGCGGTACTGCTCGACTGTGCCGTGAAAATCCAGGTGCTCCTGGGTGACATTCGTCAGCACGGCAATGTCGAAGGCGCAGCCGGCGAGTCGGTTCCAGCGCGCCGAGAGCGCATGCGATGTCGCCTCGATCACCGCATACGAGCAGCCAGCATCGACCATGGTGCGCAGCAGCGCCTGCACCTCCGGCGCTTCTGGCGTGCTCTGGCGCGAATCGTTCGCCCACATGCGCCCGGCGATTTTGAAATCCACTGTGCCCATCAGCCCGGTGAGCGCGCCGCCTGCCTCGAGCGCCACGCTGGTCAGAAACGTGGTCGTCGTCTTTCCGTCGGTGCCGGTCACGCCGACAACGCGCATCCGGCGTCCCGGGCAACCGTAGAACGCTGCTGCGAGCGGTGCGAGGGCAACGCGCGCATTCGGCGTGCGCAACGATGGAACCGGGATGCGGTCGTCCCACGCCGGGTCTTCGTAGACAACGGCTGCCGCACCGCGTTCGATTGCCTGCGGAATGTAGGTGTGACCATCGGTGTGGAAGCCGCGGTAGGCGACGAACAGCGCACCAGGCGTAACCGCGCGCGAGTCGTAGACGATGGCGGTGATATGCGGGTTCGCGCGCGGCAGATGCTCAGAAGCGCCGATGGTTCGCAGAAGGTCGTGTAGCTGCATAGTGCCGCTCTAGGTGCAATACCTTTCAAATAACAGAAGTGACGCGGTCACCTCACGGATGAGCCGTATGACGGCTCTTTTTGCCTTCGGCAGAGCGGTCCTTATCTTCTTTTGTGGTGCGGTGCGGCGGCAAAGCCGCCACACCGCAACCTTGCTTGATCGGGAGCGTCACGCTGTCGCAGGCTCTGCAGGGCTAAAAAACGCGCCACCGTGTAAGTCCTGCTAAATAAGGAAGACGGGCCATCATCGACGGAGTTCAGGTGCGGCATCTTTGTGCCTTTGCGCCTTTGTGCGAGCTTATTTGAAAGGTATTGGCTCTAAGCATTTTCGCTTCACCGATGCGATGGAACGCACCGCACAATCCGCACCAATCCGTCGTCATCCGTGCGCATCCGTGTCTCATCGCCATAACGGCTGCGCACGGCAGTATAGAGGGGATGGGCGCGCCTGTCAATCCGGCGATGGAACTTTTTCGTGCGCTTAATACAATGTTTACACAAGTATCACTGAACCTTGATGTTTTCCGCCTATACTCTGCTGGTGTGCTGGATGCCATCATTGCATTCTGGTGCGTTATCGCGGGTAGCCCTCGTCTGATGACGCGCCATTGCTCCGCCATGCAGCGCACGTTGCAGATGTTCCCTGAATGACAAGGAGAGAAGAGAGTGAGTACGGAAACCAGAGACTGGCGCCGATCGCGCCGGGCTTTTCTGCGTGCAGCGGTTGGCGCGGGCGCAGGCGCCATTCTTGCCGCCTGCGGTCAGGCAGCCCCATCAGCCCCATCAGCCCCAACCGCGCCGGCGGCAACCACTGCACCCGCCGCCGAAGCAACTGCTCCTGCCCAACTCCCGTCGCCACCCGCCGCCGGTCCACTGACCGCTGCGGACGCCGGCGGCATGGAGAAGTTGATCGAACTGGCGCGCGCAGAAGGGAATCTGTCCACCATCGCCCTGCCGGACGATTGGGCGAACTATGGCGAGATGAAGCAGAAGTTCCTCGAGAAATATCCCTTCATCAAGCACGAAGACCTCAATCCCGACGCCAGTTCGGCGCAGGAGATCGAGGCAATCAAAGCCAACGCCGGCAGCAAAGGTCCGCAGGCCCCCGATGTAATCGACGTCGGGTTCACCTGGGGCGACATTGCGAAGAAAGATGGCCTCCTTCAGCCCTACAAGGTCGAGAAGTGGGACGAGATTCCTGCTTCGCTGAAAGACCCGGAAGGGTTCTGGTACGCCGATTACTACGGCGTCATGGCGTTCGAGGTGAATACCCAGGTGGTCAGCAACATCCCGCAGGACTGGTCGGATCTGCTGAAGCCGGAGTACAAGGGGCAGGTGGCGCTGGCAGGCGACCCGACCGGTTCCGGGCAGGCGATCAATGCCGTGTGGGCTGCGGCGCTTGGCAATGGCGGCTCGCTCGATAATCCGATGCCGGGGCTGGAGTTCTTCAAGCAGTTGAACGAGGCAGGCAATCTGCTGCCGGTGGTCGCCAAACCCGCGACAATTGCCAAAGGCGAAACGCCAATTGCGCTGCGCTGGGATTATAATGCTCTGGGAAACCGCGACCAGAACGCAGGCAACATTGACATCGCAGTGGTTGTGCCAAAGAGCGGCTCGCTGGCCGGCGTCTACGTTCAGGCAATCAGCGCCTACTCGCCGCGCCCGCATGCCGCCCGTCTCTGGATGGAGTTTCTCTACTCCGATGAGGGTCAGTTGATCTGGCTGAAAGGATACGCAACGCCGGCGCGGTTCGAGGCGATGCGTAAAGCAGGGCTGATCCCACAGGATCTGCTCGATAAACTGCCGAAGACCGATGCCCCGGTCGGCTTCCCGACCGGAAGCCAGATCAATGCCGCCTTCGACATGATCAAGAGCCAGTGGCCCACTGTCGTCGGCGCGACGGTGCAATAGCAGGCATCCATCCTCAGGATGTTTGAACCCTTGGTAGCATCATGAGGTGATCTGTGGCGCCATTGACCCAAACGCAAGCGAGTCAACCGGTTGTTCGACGCCGCGCCATCTCGTGGACGTGGCTGGGGGTGGCGCCATTCTTCCTGTTTGTGGCGGCGTTTCTGATCTGGCCTACGCTATCGATCATTGCGCAGAGTTTCCTCGATCAGGAGCGCCGCCCGACGCTGCGCAACATTCTGGAGTTGGGGCGCCCGTTTATTGTTTCGTCGTATGTGTACAGCCTGCAACTCAGCGCAGTGACTGCGATTGGCGGCGGGCTGCTCGGCGGGTTGCTGGCGTATGCGATCACAACCGGCGGATTGCCGCGACCGCTGCGTAATGCGGTGCTCAGTTTCTCCGGCGTGGCGTCGAACTTCGCCGGCGTGCCGCTGGCATTCGCCTTCATCGCAACGCTTGGTCAACTCGGGGTTGTCACCCAGTGGTTGCGTTCGGTCGGGATCAATCTGTACCCTGCCTTCAGCCTCTATAGTTTTTGGGGGTTGAGCGTCGTCTATATTTACTTTCAGATTCCGCTGATGGTGCTGATTATGGCGCCGGCGTTCGAGGGCATGCGGCGCGAATGGCGTGAAGCCGCCGAGAGCCTGGGAGCAACCTCCTGGCACTACTGGCGCTTCATCGGGCTGCCGATCCTGCTGCCCTCGCTCCTCGGCACAATGGTGCTGCTCTTCGGGAATGCGTTTGGTGCGCATGCGACTGCGTTTCAGTTGACCGGCGGCGGCAGTCAGGGCAATGTGGTTACTATTCTGATCGGCGCACAGATCAGCAGTGATGCGTTCGCCAACCCCGGTCTCGGCAATGCGCTCGCATTGGGCATGATCGTCATCATGGGCTTCTGTATCGGTCTGTACACCTGGCTCCAGCGCCTCTCGGCGCGCTGGCTGCGCTCGTAATGCTATGCTGAAGCGGTTCTGGCCCTGGTTCTGGTTTCTGGTCGGCGCGGTATACTTCCTCGTGCCGCTCTATGCAACGTTCGACTTCTCGTTGCGCGCCCGACGCGGCGAATTGAGTTTCGCGGCGTATGCGAATGTGCTCAACGACATCAGGTTCGTCGAGAGTTTCTGGTTCTCGCTCCAGACGGCGCTGGCAACCATTGCGATCAGTGCGCTGGTGATCGTGCCGACAGCGTACTGGGTGCAACTGCGCCTGCCACGCCTGCGCCCGGTCATCGAGTTCTTCACACTGCTGCCGTTCGTCGTTCCGGCGGTCGTGCTGGTCTTCAGCCTGGCGCGCACCTACAGCCGCACGCCGCTCACCGACAGCCGCGAAGGGTTGTGGGTGTTGCTGGTCGGCTCGTATGTCATCCTGTCGTTCCCGTACATGTACCGGGCGGTGGACACCGGGTTGCGCTCGATCAACATTCACGACCTGACTGAAGCGGCGCAGAGCCTGGGGGCGGGATGGTTCACGATTCTGACGCGAGTCATCTTTCCGAATGTGTACGTTGCGCTGTTGAGCGGCGCGTTCATCACCTTCGCCATCGTGATGGGCGAGTTTACGATTGCCGCGTTGCTCGCGCAACCGGCGTTCGGTCCGTACATGAACCTGCTTGCCAGCAGCAGGGTGTATGAACCGTCGGCGCTGGCGATCATCAGTTTTGTGCTGACGTGGGCGGCGATTGCTGCCATTCAGTGGATTGGCCAGGGTTCGCAGGCGCGCGTGGCAGGACCGCGCTGATCAGGGGGGCGTATGGCGTTTCTCGAAATTGCCGGTGTGCGCAAGAGTTTTGGCACTGCTGTCGCGGTCGAGAACTTCGATCTGGCGGTTGAGCGCGGCGAATTCGTCTCGTTCCTGGGACCGTCGGGGTGCGGAAAAACCACGACGCTGCGCGTGGTCGCCGGGTTTGAGAAACCAACTGCCGGGCGGATCGTCATCGATGGCGTCGATGTGACTGACACGCCCCCCAACCGGCGCAATATCGGCATGGTGTTCCAGTCGTATGCGCTCTTCCCGAACATGACCGTCGCTGAGAATATCGGGTTCGGATTGAAGATCGCGCGCCGTCCGGCGGACGAGATCCGCGCGCGTGTCGAGGAACTCCTGCGGATCATTCACATGCCGGAGTTTGGGCGGCGCTACCCGTACCAGCTGTCTGGCGGCCAGCAGCAACGTGTCGCGCTGGCGCGCGCACTCGCTATTCAACCGAAACTGCTGCTGCTCGATGAACCGCTCTCGGCGCTCGACGCCAAGATCCGCGCGTCGCTGCGCCAGGAAATCCGCGAAATCCAGCGACAGCTCGGCATCACGACGATTTACGTCACCCACGACCAGGAAGAGGCGATGGCGCTCTCCGACCGGATTGTGGTGATGAGTCGCGGGCGAGTCGAACAGATCGGCACGCCCTTTGAGGTTTACAACTTCCCGACGACCCGCTTCGTCGCCTCATTCGTCGGGACGCTCAATCTGCTCCAGGCGACGGTTGTCGACTCCGCCATTGGACTCCTGACCATCGAAGGGCAGCCGATCCGCGTCGCGTCCTCGCTCCTGTCGCATCGTTCCGGCGATGCCGTCAGTCTTGCCATTCGCCCAGAACTGATCACGCTCGATGGACAGATGAACACCGAGGTCAACCGTCTGAGCGGCACGGTCGAAGACGTGACCTTTCTCGGCTCGATCGTGCGCGTCCGCGTGCATCTCTCTGCGAACAAACTGCACTTCGATCTCTTCAACAACCCACAGTTGCGCCCGCCGCAGCCGGGGTCGTCGATTACCGTCCAATTCGCCCCCGAAGCCTGCCTGGTCCTGGGAGAAGAAGCTGCATCCGCTCACCCCATATCGGCAAGCGCGGCGCAGGCGGCGTGATAGCCGCACATGCCGTGCACCCCCGGTCCTGGCGGCGTCGAAGCCGAGCAGAGATAGATGCCGCGCGCCGGGGTGCGGTAGGGTGTGAGACTGAGGGTTGGTCTGGTAATCAGTTGCCGCCAGTCGGGCAACCCGCCGCTGATGTCGCCGCCGATCAGATTAGGATTCCAGGCTTCCATATCGGCACAGTTCATGGCGCGCCGCGCCAGGATGCGATTGCGGAAACCCGGCGCGAAACGCTCGATCTGCGCTTCAACGGCAGCCGTCATATCGACCGTCGAACCGTGCGGCGCGTGGCAGTACGCCCAGGCAATATGTTTCCCCGGCGGCGCGCGGGTCGGATCAAACAGCGTCGGCTGCGCCAGAAGGACGTAGGGGCGCGCAGCGTGTTCGCCGCGATGCGGCGCCCGCTCCGAATCGGCAATCTCCTCCAGCGTCCCGCCGAGGTGCACCGTCGCTGCGCGCGCACATGCCGGGTTCGTCCATGGAACCGGTTCTTCGAGCGCATAATCGAGTTTGAACACCCCCGGTCCGGGACGGAAGCGCGCCAGTCGCCGGCGGTATCCGGCAGGCAGGCGATCACCGGCAATCTGGATCAACTGGCGGGGCGATGTGTCGAACAGGTACGCGCCGGCGTTCGGCAACTCGTCGATATGTCGCACCGTCCATCCGGTGCGTATCTCACCTCCTTCGGCGCGCAAGCAGGCTTCCAGCGCATTCGCAATCGCCTGTGCGCCGCCCTGTGGAATGGGCCAGCCGACGGCATGCCCGAGCGCGCCGAGCACAAGCGCCGGCGCCGATGTCAACGGCGCCTCCAGTGGCAGCAGCGAGTGCGCGCCAAGCCCGGCGAACAATGCCGGCGCCGCATCGTCGCGGAAGAATGCGCGTGCCAGTCGCGCGACCGGCAGCAGCGCCAGCGCGCCAAAATATGCTCCGGCGAGCGGATGCTGTGGCAAGCGCAGCGGATTCAGCACCAGCGGTTGAATGCGGTCCCACAGGCGCACCAGTGGCGCCATCAATCGCTCGTAGGCAATCCCATCACGACCAAGCCCGGATGCGGTCGTGCGGACCGACCGTTCCAGCAGCGCGACGCGGTTGCCATCGAGCGGATGCGCCACCGGTGCAGGCGGCTGAATCCAGCGCAGACCGAAACGTTCCAGTTTCAGCGCGCGGAACACCGGCGATGCGACCCCGAACGGATGCACTGCCGAACCGAGATCGTGAATAAAGCCGGGCAGCGTCATCTCACCTGACGAGACGCCGCCGCCGACCGTGTCGCGCGCCTCGATGAGCAACACCCGCCATCCGGCGCGCGCCAGCACACATGCCGCCGTCAGCCCGTTGGGACCGGCGCCAATGATGATTGCATCGTAAGCGGGCATACAGTCTCCTGGCAGGATGTCGATGTTCCAACGATGAGCGAAGTCGCTCGATTGCTATTTTGAAACAACTTCGTGTCAATATGGCAATGTTATTCGCACATGCGCATGGTACCATTGTGAAGGATATGATGTGCTCTCATTTCGGCAATTTCTGAAACAGGAGCAACGATCTATGACGATCACACAGCGACAGGTTGTTATCTGGGGACTGGGAATACTCATTATCGGCAATATCATCTTTTTCCTCGTGTTTGCCCTCAGCGGGGGCTGGTTCACTGCTGCAACTTCGGGCATTTCAGCGCTGATCAGCCTTGCCCTGTTGAAAGCATACCGTCGCGGGTGGCGGCACGCTCCCAATGTGCTGATTGTTATTGCCTCAGTCACTGCGGGATCCGCCACCAGTCTCTTGCTCAGAGGGGACGTGGTTGGCTTTCCCATGGCGCTGTTGTTCCCTGCAGTACTGGCGTCGGCGATGACCGGCCCGCTATGGGTGATAGCCAGCGCTCTCCTGACCGCTGCCATCTATGCTGGTCGGGTGATCGCCGCCGGCATATCGCTCAACATCACCGATCCCATTGTTTACCTGATGCTCGTCGGCGTTCTGCTATTGGCGCGCGCGGTGCTTGACACGACGGCGCGGCAGGCGGACGAGGCGCGCCGTCGTGCAGAAGCGGCGCAGGCGCAGGCGGAAGAGCAGGCGCGTGCGCTGGAAGCCGCCAATGCCAACCAGCAAGCGCAACTCGACGAACAGCGCCGCCTGCTCGATCTGGTTGCCACCCTCGAAATCCCGGCAATCACCCTTGCCAACGGCGTCCTGTTCGCGCCGATTGTCGGCAATCTCGACAGCCGCCGTTCGGCGCTCCTCACCTCGCGCTTGCTCAATGCAGCGCACCATCAACGCGCACACCACGTGATTATCGACATTTCCGGCGTCTCGATGGTGGATACTGCCGTTGCGCAGGCGCTGATCAACGCAGCACAGGCGCTCCGGCTGATCGGCTGCCGCGTGACGTTGAGCAGCGTTTCACCGGATGTGGCGCTGACCCTGACGCAGCAGAACATTCAACTGAGCGACATTATCACCGTGCGCAGCCTGCAGGAAGCCCTGACGATGGGTTATGGGGGGCAGTTATCGGATAACCAGCGGCAGGTGGACAGGGTAGACAACAGGCGGCGGCGGGATGTTTACGCCGGCGACAAATGATGAAGTGTTGCCATCGGCATCGATGTTGGTTGCAGTAATCTGAAGCAAAGCAAGGGCGCCGCCGGCAATCGCAAATGAGAATGTTCCGTCTTCTGCCGATGCGCGCACAGCGCCCAGAAACTCACGCCCCTGTTCATCGGGATCGGCAAAAATCTCGACCTGGCAATCCCGGCAGGCTGTGCCAACCACCTTTGTTTGATCGACCATCTGGATCGTCGGCGGTGAAATGCCGCGGTTGGCGCCATTGATCAGGAGAATGCCGCTGCCGGTATTGGCAGTGATGCTATTGCTCGACACACGGTTTCGCGCTCCGCCGGAGATAGTCACGCCAGGCGCTGCATTCTCGCTAATCGTGTTGCTGCGGATCAGGGTCTGTGACGTTCCTGTAAGAACGATGCCGCTGAGCAACTCGCAGTCGTCGCGCTGGGCGTCGAAACCGTCCCATGGCGCCTCCAATGCCTGATTGAACCGTATGGTATTGCTGATAATCGTCGTGCCATCCCCTATCACGCACATACCAGAGCGGGCATTGCGGCGGATGGCATTTTCCTGGACAACCGTATTATCACCTTCGATGAGCAGACCGGACAGTTGATTGGATGCGAAGGTATTGGATGGTCCGACGATATTGCCGTCGCCGGCGATCAGCGCCCCGTGCCGCTGATTCCCCAGTGGTGTCGTGGCGTCCGCGCCGATGCCGATCAGGTTATAGGCAATGCGGTTATGAGCGCCGGCAACTGTGATGCCGTTGCCGCCGTTGTAGGCGATGATGTTGCCTGCGCCCGGAGTATCGCCGCCGATCAGAGCAGCCTCGACCGTCTCATAAAGCAGGATGCCTTCGCGGGTATTCCCGCGCGGCAGGATGCCGCTGGCGTCGACGCCGATGTAATTGCCCAAAATGTGGTTCAGACGCGCCTTGGGAGGCGTCGTCTCGTAGTACTGACCGATGAAGATGCCGTATCCGTTGCCGGAAATAATATTCCGCTCAGCAGCCGTCTCACCGCCGACAATGTTCTTGTGAGCGCCATCGACCAGGAACACGCCGCCCTCACGATTGCCCATCGGTGTGGATCGGTCGGGCGCAAGACCGATGACATTTCCGATGATACGGTTCTCGCTCGCGTTCCAGATCATGACCCCATAGTCATTTCCCGAAATCACATTGCCGTTGCCTGGTTTGCCGATGACATTGTGATGCGCACCGCCGCTGACGAGGACGCCGTAGTACCCATTGCGCTTCGCCTGCATTCCGCTCACATCGATGCCGATCCAGTTTCCGGCGACCGTATTGCTGATCGTGGCGCTTCCATCGATGCGGATGCCTGTATACTCATTCCCGCTGATGGTATTGCGATCCTCCTCGCCGCTGCCGCCGATAAGATTGTTGTGCGCGCCGTCACGAATGTCAATACCGTAATAACTTGGAGTTCCATCCGGATCGACGCCATCCGGCAGCACGCCGATGAAACACCCGGCGATCACATTATCGTGGGCGAACTCCCCCTCGATGGCAATACCGGCATCCCAGAACGAGACCAGCGCCAGCCCGCGAATGACATTGCTGGCAGAGGTGATGGTCAGTCCGTTCAATCCGCCCGGACCATCGTACACGTCCGTGCCGTCGAGCACGATCACCGGATAGGACAGCAAACCGGCGCCCGGTTGCGTTCTCCCATCAATCACCACGTTGCCGCGCGTCAGAGCGGGCAATGCCAGGTAATTCGGACGAATGCGCCAGATCGTGGCGCGGGGCTCGTAGCCGGCGTCGCTGTCGGGGATAGCGAAATGAATGCGGAGGAGCGGACCGGCAGGCTCGACATTGGCGGCAGTCAACGCCTCGCGCAGCGAGATGCCTGCACCGCCTGGATCTTCGATCAGGTCCTCAAAAGAAGACGTATCTCCATCAAGTTCATCAAGCGTTGTTGTTATCGTGATGATCCTGGTATCGGATGCGCTGGAAAGGGCAGATCGGCGCCGGTTGCTGTCAGGCGTCTTGTGTGAGGGTGTGCTCATTATCGTGGCGATTGCTGCACGGGCGATGCGCGGCGCCTTGCCGCCGAAGGGCGCAACACTCCACACTCCTATCACGATGCCGGTGATCATCGTGAGAAGCGTCAGGAACACGCTGGCTGCACGACGCGCTGGAGATCGGCGCGCCATTCCTCCTCCTCTGGCACACGAGCGACGCCGGTAATCGCAGGACCCGCGCTCTGCGTTTCATATGCGCGGGAACGGTCATCATTGGGAGTGAAACGTCTCTCCTGCACAAATATTATTATATGGAAGGGCCTGACGGAGTTCAAGTCAAAATACCGTTATGACAAGGGCGATCATCGATCACCAAGAAGCCTGCTATAATGGGGCAAAACCGCTGTAATACACCTGGAGGTCCAGAGGCTATGATTATGACGCGCAACCGTGCGCCCGAGGGAGATCCGATTTCGATCCAGAACGGGCGCCTTCATGTGCCAGATATGCCCATTATTCCCTATGTCGAAGGCGATGGCACCGGTCCCGATATCTGGCGAGCGAGTGTGCGCGTCTTCGATGCCGCCGTCGAACGGGCGTATGGCGGCCGGCGAAAACTGATGTGGTGCGAGGTGCTGGCCGGCGAGAAAGCATTCAACCTCACCGGCAGCTGGTTGCCGGATGAGACAGTTGAGGCGTTCAAGAAATACCTGGTCGGCATCAAAGGTCCGCTGACGACGCCGGTTGGCAAGGGTATTCGGAGCCTGAACGTTGCGTTGCGCCAGTTGCTCGATCTGTATGTCTGTTTGCGCCCGGTACGCTACTTCCAGGGTGTCCCGTCGCCGGTCAAGCGTCCCGAACTGGTCGATATGGTCATCTTCCGCGAGAATACGGAAGACATCTACGCCGGCATCGAGTACGCCGCCGGCACTCCTGAGGCGCAGCGCGTGCTCGACTTCATTCGCACGACCTTCCCGCAGGATTTCGAGAAGATTCGCTTTGGCACGGCGGATAAAGTGCGCGAGTTTCTCGCCATGCTGGGGGATGGCGGGGAAGAAGGCGCAATCGAAGTCGGTATCGGCATCAAACCCGTCAGCCGGTTGGGAACAGAGCGCCTGGTGGCCGCCGCCATTCAGTACGCCATTACGCATCGGCGCCGAAGCGTGACCTTTGTGCACAAAGGCAACATTATGAAATTCACCGAAGGGGCATTCCGCGATTGGGGATACGCACTGGCGGAGCGCGCCTTCGGCGAACACGTCTACACATGGGCGCAGTGGGAGCGCACCAAAGCCGAAAAGGGCGAGGCGGCAGCGAATGCTGAGCAGCGCGAGGCGCTGGCTGCCGGAGCCATCCTTATTAAGGATGCGATTGCCGACATCACCCTCCAGCAGGTGCTCACACGACCGGAGGAGTTCGATGTGATTGCGACTCTCAACCTCAACGGCGACTACCTGAGCGACGCGCTGGCGGCGCAGGTCGGCGGCATCGGGATTGCGCCTGGCGGGAATATCAACTACATCACCGGTCACGCCATCTTCGAAGCGACCCACGGTACGGCGCCGAAGTATGCCAATCTGGATCGGGTCAATCCGGGCAGCGTCATCCTGAGCGGCGACATGATGCTGCGCTATATGGGTTGGACCGAAGCGGCCGATCTCATCATTCGCGCTCTCGAGAAAACCATCTCGCAAAAGATCGTCACCTACGACTTCGCCCGCCTGATGAGCGGCGCAAAGGAAGTCAAGACCTCACAGTTCGCCGACGCGATGATCGCCAATATGGACGGTGAATAAAACCAGACCTGATCATGTGGAGACGTTGCATTGCAACGTCTCCACATGATCAGGTCTCCGCCTCTCCTGCCTGTTATTCATCGGCGGCCGGCATTGGTCCCCAACCGCGCTCCTCGACAACCTGGAAAATGTCGGTGTCGCTGATGATTCCGACAATCTGATCGCGTTCACGCACGGCAGCCCGACGAATATTCTTGTCGATCATCAATTTGCTACAGTCGCGCAGCGACATATCGGGCGAGACATACACCAACGGGCGTGACGCCAGTGCATTGACGACGACTTCCTCTGGTGAGCGATCTGCTGCGACGATCTTTTGCAGCACATCGCGCATGGTCATAATCCCCCACTCGCCGCTCGCATCGGGTTCGACCAGCACACTGGTGATGCCATGCCGGTTCATGATATGGATCGCCTCAGCAGCTACGGCATCAGATGCGACGCTAATGACTTTGCGCGTCATCACCTCGCCGACGGTAAACGGACGTGGCGCCTCAGCGGATGACTGGCTGGCGCGCAGGCGTTGTTTGAGCGGCGCGGCATAGCGATCAAGCGAAAACATCGCCACACTGACTTTACGACGACTTGCACGCGCGGCTGCGGTCTCCAGCGGTCCTTCGAGGAAGGTGACCAGGACAAATGTTTCTTCATCGACGGGCGGCGTTTCAAGAAGTTCGATAGTCCTGCCATCGAATCGTCCACGCACGGTAAACATAGCATCGTCTCCTTTCGCTGCGCCATTGCGTGCTGATTGTACCACAGACCGGGGCGGAGTGACGCGCTGCAGCAGAGACAATTGCACCTCAACCGCGCAGGTCGAGGCGCTCAGCATCGGCGTTGACCATGAACGTTGCGGTTCGCTCAAAATACTGGATCAGCGCGGGCCGCACATCTTCTGGAAAGCCAGCCTCATCAATAGCAGCGCGCATATGATTGACCCACGCATCACGTTCCGCCTGCCCGATCACGAAGGGCAAATGCCGCGCCCGCAGCCGCGGATGCCCTCGCATCGCCGTGTAGCGTGGCGGTCCGCCAAAGTACTGGGTGATGAACAGGAACTGATGAAGTTTACCCGGTTCGAGATCCGCCGGGAACATGGGGCGCAGGAGGGGATCGCGCTCAATGCGCGCATAGAATGCATCGACCAGGCGACGGAATGGCTCATCGCCGCCTGCGCGTTCGTAGATTGATCGTTCAGCGTTCATTGCTCGATAAAGATTTCTTCGATGATCCGGCCTTCCCATGCAGCGTGGGGCGCAATGCCAAGTGCGCGCGCCAGCGTCGGCGCCGTGTCGAGCAGGCTGACCGGCGCCGTGATCCGGTGATTGCGCCGGATCGCGCGACCGGCAGCGATCCAGGGAATCGTCATATCTTCAGGCATATCCGTACCATGCGTCCGCTCGTGCCCGCCGTGGTCCGCCTGAACGACAATCGTAGCATCCGCTGGCATTGCATCGAGCACTCTGCCGAGCAACCCATCGACCCGCTGCAGTTGGCCGAGATACTCCGGCGACATCCAGCCAAATGCGTGCCCTGCAGCGTCAACCGAACCAAAGTAGAGAAAGACGACATCGAAAGACGTGCCTTCTTCGCGCAGCAGTCGCACCGCTTCTGCGCCGACCGCATCATCATATGCGTGATTGAGCGGCGGCTCGCGATAGTAACTGTATGCCACCTGTTCCGGGCGACTCACGTCGCGCAACGGCTCCCAATTGTGGATAGAGGCGGCGCGTTTTCCAGCGGCGCGCGCCTGTTCGATCAATCCAGGCAACGGGCGCGCCATTGGTGTGAAGACGTTGGTCGTAATGCCGTGGCGTGCCGGAAGAACGCTGTGGAAAATCGACATATGGCAGGGCAGCGTGACCGAAGGCATCACGCTCTGCGCTTGCATCGTCGCCGATCCTGCGGCACGCAGCGCATCGAGGTTCGGGCATGACGCCATGTCGAGCGCATCGGGTCGCGCGCCATCGATCATGATGAGGATAACCATAGATGTCCTGGCAGTTTTGTAAATCCCTGCTCGCACGCATTATACCAGAGTCCTGCCGGATCGGGAGGCTGTGGAGAGGTTGACGAAACATCGGAACTGCCGCCGCGGGCTGAGCATGTCGAAACCAGCGGCGAACAGGCGATGGGTATGGTGTGGCGTGCGAATACGAACGTGCGGTCAGTCAGACAAGATGTTCGAGCGTTCGTTGCGCCAGGCGCAACGGTCAACGCACATCGGCAAACATGTCGTGGACGCAGACTGCGCATTGGCATCAGCAGCCCCAGCGGGGCTTTCATGTTCTCAGCGAGGGCTTTAGCCCGTAGCAATCCGGTGTCCCGCCGCGCGCCCCGGCAGTATTGTACGAACAATCGCGTATAAGTATGGCGCTGGCGGGGCTGAGGTTAAGAGCCTGAGGGGTTCGGATAGGCTCTACGCTGCCGCTTGCACACTCAATTCGGCGAACTGGCGCAGCAGCACCAGCGAGTCGGTTGCGGCTTCGTGAACCTGCACATCGTCGTCTTGCGTGGCTTGTTCAAGCGCGTTGATAACCTCGGGCAGGGCAGCCGGAGATCCAATGCGTCCCAGCGCGCGCGCTGCCGCTTCACGCGCGTAAGCGTCGCGGTCGCTGAGCAACCGGCACAGACCATAGACAACAGCCGGCTTTCCCGCGTATTCGCCCAACTGCCCCAGCACAAGCGCTGCTGAGGAGCGATAGAAACTGTCATCATGGACGAGATGACTCTCGATGTATGTCAGTGCATCACTGGTGATGGCGCGTTCGCGCAGCAAACCAATTGCACGCGCTGCTGCAAAGCGCGTCTCAGCATCGGAGTCGCGCAATGCAACCTCGAGCAAACGATAGGTCAGCCCAGGCGACGGTGCATCGACCATCACCCCCAGCAGGCGCGCAGCATAGGCGCGCGTTTGGGCTACCACGTCCGACAGCGCCGACTCGATCAGCGCCAGATCAGTGCCGGTATATCGACCATTGCGCGACCGCAGGCGGCGCAGGGCATCGATGCGATCCTGGCCGTTCAGTTCGCGCAGCAGATCGCGTATCCACACGAACGACCAGGGGTAGACGTCTAATTCGCGTTCGATCGTGCTGCGCAGCCAGAAACTGTGCCGTGCATTGAGGCATTGGATGGCTAGCGGAATGGTTTGCAACTCGATCATCAGGCGCTCGACCGTGATACAGAGGTCGGTGCTGGTGCGCAAGTTGCGTTCGATATCGAGCGCCGTCGGATAGCGGGTGCGTATGATCCGGCTGACGAGAAGATTGGCGCCGGTATCGTGCGCGATCGTCGCCAGCGTCACGACAGCATCGACCGGATAATCGGACAGCGCATTCAGGAATGGCGTCAGGGTGCGCAACGCCAGGTAGGGAACGACGCCGGGGCTGCCCGCCAGCTGGACTTCCTGACGCGGATGGCGCGCAAAGACCTTGAGGTAGTCGGCTATCTGTTGCCGCCATATATGCCGGTCGAACATAAGTCACCTGCTGGATGCGGCGAGGAAGAAGCGGCGCGTACTACAGGCGCGCATAGGACCTTCCACCAGTATAGCATGCGATGGCAAGACCGTATCACCTCATTCTTACGGATTGGTTACAGAAATCACATCATTTTGATGCTCTTGTCTGTTTCCATAAGAAGACTTCGCTGCAAAAAGCGAACCACGACGGTCACAAAGGGACACAAAGGAAATGAGCTTCATGTTTCTTCACCTTCGTGCGCTTCGTATCCTTGGTGGTTAAGCCTTTGTGCAGTGGACTCATAAGAAGGTACGCACAGCGGCGAAACCATGTTTCATGAGAATCGGCATCGAGGCTTAGGTAAGCGAAGCGGCACGGAATACTCCGCGCCGCTTCAGGTTCAATCGCAGGGGTGGTGCCAGGGACCGGGAACGATCCGGTGACCTCGTGTTTTTCAGACACGCGCTCTACCAACTGAGCTACCCTGGCAGGTGCAAGGGGATTGACGATTGACCGGCCAGTGCACTGCCGTGGTGGGCGATGACGGACTCGAACCGCCGACATCCTCGGTGTAAGCGAGGTGCTCTACCAACTGAGCTAATCGCCCGTGGTGCCGAGGAAGGGACTTGAACCCTTACGAACATTTCTGTTCACTAGGCCCTCAACCTAGCGCGTCTGCCAATTCCGCCACCTCGGCTTGCGCATGGCATTATAGCCCTGTTCATGGCGATTGTCAACCATGTTTCGGTGCGAGGCCACACGCACGCACTGCCGCGCCTCATCGGTTGCTCCACTCGATGCCGCCGGTTCCGACCGACGACTTTCGCGCAGGCGTGAACGCCTGCCGCTAAACGCGCGACGCTTTATGTATTTTTCTCCGCGCACCCGTCTCTGTTGATGTGACCAGGGAATGCAATCGTCGTTCAATGTTCAACATCGAGAGGAGACTCATTATGAATCGGATCGATCTTCGTCAGGTCAGACGCACGTACACCACGCATATTGTGCCAGACGAAGCATGTGTCGGGTATGTCGCCCCTTCCGGGCATCCGCAGATCGGCGATCTTCTGGTTGCCGAGGTTGCCAGCGTCGGCAAACATACCTCAGTTGAGACGATCAGCGGGCTGACCATGAATATTTTCCCCGGCGATCTGATGATTGGTGCGTTTGGGAACAGGTATGCGACCGATCAGTACGAAGGGTATGTGCCTGCCGTCTGGCGCGATCAGTGCGACCTGCTCTCGATTGGCGGCGTGTGTGGCGAGGTCTGTTCAGCCCATACGTCGATGGGATCGCCGACACGTTTGCGGGTGTTGGGGGCGCTTTGTGATGCGCATGGTCGCTCACTCAATCTGCGCGATTTTGCGCGTCCCTCGCGTGCTCAACTGCCTGCCGGGCAGGTCATTCTTGTCGTTGGAACGTCGATGAACTCCGGTAAGACGACAACCGTCGGCGCCCTGGCGCGTGCATTGCGTCGGGCTGGCATGCGCGTTGCAGCCGCCAAGATCACCGGCACCGCTGCCGGCAAGGATGGACGTTTCTTCCAGAGTTGCGGCGCCGATCCGGTGTTCGATTTCACGCACTGCGGCTTTCCTTCGACGTATATGCTCGATCAGCACGATCTCCTTGCCATCTTCGCCGATCTCTCGAATCGCCTGGCTGCCGTGGCGCCTGATTTCAGCATCATCGAGATTGCCGATGGCATCTTCCAGCGCGAGACGCGCCTGCTGCTCGAAAGCGACGAATTGCGCGCACGGGTGGATCACGTATTCTTCTCGGCTGGTGATAGCCTGGGAGCAGAGTGCGGCGTGCGGCGTTTGCGCTCAGAGGGATGGCCCGTGCGCGCAGTGACCGGTCTGGTGACTGCCAGCCCGCTGGCGATGCGCGAAGTGGAAGAGTTCGTCGGCATCCCCTGTCTCAGCATTGATCGGCTGATGACCGGCGATACGCTGCTGGATCTCCTTGGCGCATCGCACGTCCTGGCGGTCGGTGAGTCGCGCGAGATGCGATATGCTGCGTGATATTCGTCAGACGCTCATAACGCTGAGGGCGCCGGATCTGATCCGGCGCGCAGGAGAAAGGGCAAGAACCAATCGTTTTGTCTGCGTTCTTGCCTGGCTCTTGCCCTTTCTCTGCCCGGATCGGTTGCGCTTGCTGGGCGCGGCAATCGTCACGCTGTTGCTGACCCTCATCGAAACAGCGACGCCGGTGATCATTGGGGCGTTTGTAGACGCGATGCTCGATACAACCGGTGACGCTCATTCCGCCCCTCTGCGCGGCGGATGGTTGTTGATCGCCCTGCTGGTTGCCGCTGCCCTGGCGCGCGGTGTTCTTGTCGCACGCCAGCAGGCGCAGGTCGGCGAGCTCGGTGAGCGCGTGGCAGCGCGCATCTGCGCACACCTGTGGGCGCACTTGCAACACGTGCCGATCGACTATGTGCGCCGCCGCGGTCCGGGACGGCTGTCGCTGCGCTTTATCAGCGACACGCGGATGCTCCAGCGGTTGATTGCGCAGGGCATCGTGCAACTGGCGCAGGACCTGCTCTTTCTCGGTGCGATCCTGCTGGTGTTGACGACGATCAACTGGCGCATGACGCTGGGGGTGGCGCTGGTGATGCCGGTGTATGTCGTTCTGTTTCATCGGTTGAACCCATCGCTGCGCAACGCCAGTCGTGCGGCGCGGCGCAGCCGGAGTCGTCTGGCGGCATATCTGCATGATCGTCTCGAGGGTATGGCAATCATCAAAGCATATGTGCGTCAGGCGGTCGAGGATCGCCGGTTGCGCCGTCTGGCGCGCCGCCTTGCGCGCCACGGCGCGCGTCGCGCCGCGCAGAGCGGGCTGCTTCAAGGAGTCGCCGCCGGTGCAGTTGCGCTGAGCAGCGTGATCGTTCTGGCATTGGCTGCTGTTGAAATGTCGTCTGGACGGATCACGGCCAGCGGACTGGTATTGTTCTACACTATGCTGGGGTTGATCGTGCCGATCTTCCAGCGTATCGCGGTTGCCAATCGCGTCTTTCAGGAGTCGTACATCTCGCTTGATCGACTCTGGCACACGCTGAATGTCGCTTCGGAGCGTCCTGTGCGCGATACACGTCCATTATTGCAGGTAAGCAGCGGGTTGATTACGGTCGAAGACGTGACTTGTCGGCGTGCGGATCGCGGTGTTGTGCTGCGACGGGTGACGTTCCACGCCGGACGCGGCGAACTAGTCGCTATCACCGGACCCAACGGCGCCGGGAAGAGCACATTGCTGGAGTTGCTCCTGGGACTGCGTGAGCCGGCGTCGGGGAGGGTTTGCATCGATGGGCAATCGATCACCGATGTTGCCCTCGACTCACTGCGCACTGCGATCGGTTTCGTGCCACAGGACGCGCCGCTCCTTGATGGGTCGATTGTTGAAAACATTCTGTACGGCGTGCGGGCGGGCGTGCCTGAGGAGCAGATCGAACGCGCCGCGCGCCTGACGGGGGTTGATCGTCTGGTCGCCGGGTTGCCCGACGGATGGCGCACGCAGGTCGGTCCTGGCGGCAACAACCTCTCTGGCGGGCAGCGTCAACTGGTGGCGCTTGCGCGCGCGCTTGCCGGCGATCCGCCGATTCTGCTGCTCGATGAAGCTGGTTCCGCCCTTGATGCCGAAACTGAGGAGCGGCTCGCCAGAACGCTACGGAACATTGCGCAGGAGCGCACCGTTATTGTGTCGGCGCATCGCCCGGCAACGCTGCGTCTTGCTGATCGCATCTACGTACTGGAACGCGGATGTGTGGTCGAAACCGGAACCCACGACGACCTGCTGGCGGCAGGCGGCGTCTATGCCCGCCTCTTCCGCACCAGCACGGCGACCGAGGACCGACAATTCGTTGAGACTGACCCCGACGCAGAGACTGACGTGACGTGCGGCTGGTGAGGCCAAGACAATGCCTTCGTCTCCCCAACGAAATGGTCCAGATAGGCTCGAACTCTGATGATATGATCGTCACTTGCCGCATCCCTTGTTTGACGCTAGAGCCTGTTATGTACTTTCGAGCATAACGGTAATGAACCGCGCTTCGACCCGCTCAGCGCATCGCGCTTCGGCAGGCTCAGCGCATCGCTTCAGCATGAGCATCGCAAAGGCCAGAACATGCAATCCCGCCAAGGTCTCCGGCAACCACTCATCATCGCGCGCCAGCCGGCGAAAGCGCGCCATCGCTTCGACCGGCTCAGCGCTTCGCCAGGCGAAGCCTCGCTCAACGACCCGGCGGCGCGGCAGCGGCACGAAGCCGCGTTTGGCTTCCGACAGCTTAACGACCTCCAGCCGGATGCCGTGGGCGTGGGCGTCGGCCGCCGGTTGTTCCCCTGTATCGCCCTGGTCGACGAACGCCACTTCGACGCTTCGGCTGGCTCAGCGCAAGCAGGCTCAGGCGCCGCTTCGACCGACTCGCCCGTGACGGCGCAGTGCGCTGAGCGCGTCGAAGCGTGGACCTGTTCCGCCAACGCTTCGACAAGCTCAGCGCAGGCGCTTCGGCAGGCTCAGCGCAGCGCGCGGCGACCTGCGCTTCGACGCTTCGGCAGGCTCAGCGCACGCAGGCTCAGCGCATCGCGCGCGTTCCTGTTCGTTGGTGGGCGTGACGACCACGCTTCGGCAGGCTCAGCGCAGGCGCTTCGGCAGGCTCAGCGCAGGCGCTTCGGCAGGCTCAGCGCATCGCGGCCAGCAACTGGCCCAGCGTATCAACCGCCACGTGGACCTTGCCGCCCCCCCTTTCTCCCCCCACATGCGGGGGGGGAAAGGGGGGGACGTTGATGCCCGTCATCGCCGGCGCGCGCTGCGCCCCCCCTGCGGGGGGGGGCAGGGGGGGCGATTGCATCGTGCGCGCGTCAACGATCACCGCACGCGGCGGTGCGCTGAGCCGGTCGAAGCGCGCAGGCGCGCGCCCTTCGATTTCACGCAACAGCGCGCGCAGATCATGGACGAGCGTCGCAAAGACCCCGGCCTTCAGCCAGCGCTGGGTTTGCTGATAGACGGCGCCCCACGGCGCACGGCGGCGGAGCGCTGGGCATCATGCGCCAGGGCGCTCCCGTGCGATGCGCTGAGCCTGCCGAAGCGCGGACGATCCAGCGCAATCCGTTCAAGACCTCGCGCAGCGAGTGGTCGCGCTGCGGGGCGTCTTCGGTCATGAAGGTCAGGGAGGGAGCGCGGAGCGCTGAGCCGGTCGAAGCGACGAAGGCCCGCTCCTCGCTTCGACCGGCTCAGCGCTCCGCGTCGCTCACATCGCTTGGATAGGGTTGACGTGTCATGCTGAAAGCATACCACGTTTATCTCTGAAGTGCATAACAGGCTCTAAGCGGCCAGGGGAGCAGCTCTAGTGGTCAGACCGCAAGAGCGGGCGACTATCATCCCAAAGCTCCAGAGCGCCAAGATGACTGCTTGAGGGTGACTCAGATGCCCCATGTGCTGAGAAACAGTTTCTCTCCATTGCTGGAGCGCTTCGTGGGGCGCCTTGCATCCTCCCTGTTCCAATCACTCGTGAGGAGGGATGATACCCACTAAGCGGCCTGCTCAGCAACAAATGACTCTAAAAAAAACCTACATTTGTAAGCCTCCCCCCTGAAGGGGGAGGGATATGGGGAGGGGGTGCCGCCTGGCCGGGCGCTTCTATCAAATGTATCGCTTCTCCGTCTTCACCACCATCCCGGCGTTGACCAATGCAGGCGGCGCCGACGCCGATCCGTGCGTCTTTGGCGGCATGGATGTGCGCGAGGCGCTCTCCGCCGGGGGCAACGTATTGTCCTGATCACAACGATAAGATTCCTGCTATACTTACCGAACCGCGTCGCGGGATGACATCCGGCGGCGCTTGTACTCTTTAAGGGAGTGCGTCCATGGATCAATTCCGTCGCATCTGGCCCTTTGTGCGGCGCTACCGGCGCCGGTTGCTGATCGGCGCCCTGTGCGCCCTGGCAGCAACCGCCGTTGCCGCAATGATTCCGCAAATTGTGCGCTTTGCCGTTGATGACCTGAATACACGCGGTGTTGTTCTCGATCGCCTGCTCCAATACGGCGGATTGCTGCTGCTCGCTGCCCTGATCGAAGGCGTGCTGCGATACGGACAGCGCACTCAGATCATTGGCACGTCGCATCTAATCGACTTCGACATGCGCGAGGCGTTGTTCGCCAAACTATTGACGCTCGATCAGGGGTTTTTCACGACGATGCACACCGGCGATCTGATGACGCGGGTGACGAACGACCTCTCGGCAGTGCGCATGTTCCTCGGTCCCGGCGTCAGCAACCTGTTTAGTTCGACATTGCTGCTGCTGACAGCCGCAACATTCATGTTTCTCACGAAGCCGTTGCTTGCCGCGATCGTCGTCCTGCTCCTGCCCATGGTCGCGGTGTTGTTCGTTGTCATTGGCGGACGTATGCGCGCGATCTTCCGCAAGGTGCAGGATCAGTTCGGCGAGATTTCAACCCGCGCTCAGGAGAACTTCAGCGGCATTCGCACGATCAAGGCGTATGCCCAGGAAGATGCCGAGATCCGCGTGTTTCGCGAAGCCAATGAACGCTACCGCGCGCTCAATTTGCGCTATGTGCTGCTGAGCGGCATGCTCTGGCCGATTATCGGCTTGATGTTGGGAACGATTGGTGCGTTTGTGCTGCTCATTGGCGGACGGATGGTCGCAGCCGGGGAGATGACCGTTGGTGAACTGGTGTTGTTCAACGCCTACCTGGCGCAACTCGCGTGGCCCGTTATCGCGCTCGGCTGGACGGTGGACCTCTATCAGCAAGGAGCGGCGTCGCTGGTGCGCATTGGCGAGGTGTTGCAGCGCCGCCCTGCGATTGCCTCGCCGCCCGATGCGCCGCGCGACTTCGTGGTTCAGGGAGAGGTCGAGTTTCGCAACGTCGGGTTGCGCTTTGCATACAACCAGCATACGAATGGCAATGCTTCCGCACAGCATGCATCTGCGCTCGCGCCTCATGCCCATCCACCCGTCGCAGGCGCGCCAGAATGGGTGCTGCGCCATATTTCGTTTCGCATCCCGCAGGGCAGTTCACTGGGGATTGTCGGCGCAACCGGCGCCGGCAAAACGACCCTCGTCAACCTGCTGGCGCGGGTGCGCGACCCGGACGAAGGGCAGGTGCTGGTCGATGGGTATGATGTGCGCACCCTGCCGCTCGACGCACTGCGGCGCAGCATCGGTTATGTGCCGCAGGATACGTTTCTGTTCAGTACGCCTATCCGCGAGAATGTGACCTTTGGCAGACCAGACGCGACCGGGGAGCAGATCGCCCATGCCCTCGCCGTCTCGCGGCTAGCCAACGATGTCGAGCAGTTCCCGGAAGGGATCGACACCCTGATCGGCGAGCGCGGCGTCACGCTGTCTGGTGGGCAGAAGCAGCGCACTGCCATCGCTCGCGCCATCCTGCGCGACCCGGCGATCCTGATTCTCGACGATGCGTTATCGAGTGTCGATACACACACCGCTGCCGAGATCCTCGCCGGTCTACGCACGATGATGAAAGGACGCACCGGCATTATTATCGCGCAGCGCATCGCAACGGTGAAAGATGCCGATCAGATCACCGTGCTGCACAACGGCGAGATCGTTGAACGCGGCACCCACCGTGAATTGATCGAACGCGGCGGACGGTACGCCGAGATGTACCGCCGTGAATTGCTGCGCGCCGAATTGGAAGATGAGTAGCGCCGTTGCACCGCAACGGTGCACCATGCAGCGACGCAGCGTCACGAGGTAATACCAATGCGCGGTCATTTGGACCATGTTGCCGGGGCGCTGCGGGCTAAAGCTCTCGCTGAGGCAAGTGAAAGCCCCGCTGGGGCTGCTGATGCCGATGCGCGGTCGTGCGTCCACGACACGATTGCCGGTGCATATTGACCGTTGCGCTTTGCATAATGAACGCTCGAACATTTTGTCTGACTGATTGTGATGTGGTATAAGGTATTGCAACGACGCACGGACGCTTCGTACCAGGATTGCCAACGCATATCTCCTTCGTGTTCCTTCGCGCCCTTCGCGGATTGTTGCAGGAGAGCAGGGTTGTCTCATCTCCCGTTCGACCGCGCCGTTACGCAGCGAAGCGATGGCAATGGCGGATTACCTGTCACCTTCGTGTTCCTTCGCGCCCTTCGCGGATTATGTTCAGGAGACCAGGCATGTCTCACTCCCAATTCGATGACGATGAGATTTTGGGGAAAGCCTACGACGCAACGCTAGTGCGTCGCCTGGGGGTGTTCGTTGCACCGTACTGGCGGCGACTTGCGCTGGCGACGGCGCTGATGTTCGGCGGCGCAGCCGTGGAACTTGCGCCGCCGTTCCTTGTCAAGCAGGCCATTGACGGTCCGATCGCTGCGCGCGATCCGGCTGGCGTTCTGCCGCTTTTCGGGTTGTACGCCGCCGCGCTGCTGGCTGCCTTTGGCTTTCGCTACGGTCAGACCTATATTGTGCAGTCGGTCGGGCAACAGGTAATGGTCGATATCCGCACCCGCATCTTCAGCCACATTCAGCGCATGAGCCTGGCGTTCTTCGACCGCAATCCTGTCGGACGGCTGATCACCCGTCTGACGAACGATGTCGATGCGCTCAATGAGTTCATTACTCAGGGGACGGTGGCGCTGCTGGGGGACCTGGTGCGCCTGTTGTTCATCGTTATCACGATGCTGCTATTGAACTGGCGTCTGGCGTTGATCAGTTTCATTATGTTTCCGGCAGTTATGCTGGCATCGAGTGTGTTTCAGCACATCATGCGCGGCGTTTACCGGCGTGTCCGGCAGCGGATTGCGCGCATCAACGCTTTCCTGAACGAACAGATTAGCGGCGTGCTGGTGACGCAATTGTTCAACCGCGAAGAGCAGAGCCGCCTTCGCTTTGCGAAATTGAGCCGCGATTATCTGGCGGCGCAACTGGAGTCGAACCGGACCTTTGCGGTTTTTTTCCCGCTCATCAACTTCCTTTCGGTGACGGCGATGGCGCTGCTCCTCTACCTTGGCGGTCAGGCGGTGCTGGCGGACATTGCAACCCTTGGCATGTTGGTGGCGTTCATTCAGTATACCGACCAGGCATTTCAGCCAATCCGCCAGATCGCCGAACGCTACAACACCTTCCAGTCGGCGATGGCATCGGCGGAACGGATTTTCCGTGTGCTCGACACGCCTGCCACGGTCGTCGATCCAGAGCAGCCGCGCTCGCTGCCGTCACCGGTGCGCGGCACGATCGTTTTCGAGAACGTATGGTTCACCTACGATGCCGAAGTCGCCGGTCCTGACGGCTCAGGGCTGGCGGACTCGGACGACCGCTGGGTGCTGCGCGGCATTTCGTTCACCATCCCGGCCGGTCAGGCGGTGGCGGTGGTGGGAGCGACCGGCGCCGGCAAGACATCACTGGTCAGCCTGATGGTGCGCTTTTACGATATTCAGCGTGGTTCGATCAAACTCGATGGCATCGACATTCGGCAACTGCGCCAGGCGGAGTTGCGGCGCCATGTGAGCGCCGTGCCGCAGGACCCGGTGTGCTTCAGCGGTTCTATTGCCTCGAATATTCGCCTGCACGACGACAGCATCAGCGATGAGCAGGTGCGCCGCGCTGCCGAGATTGCGCGCGCGGCGCCGTTTATCGAGCAGCTGCCCGGCGGCTACGAGTACGAAGTGCGCGAACGCGGCAGCAACCTGTCGGTTGGACAGCGACAGTTGCTGGCATTTGCCCGCGCGATCGCCTTCAACCCTGAAGTGCTCCTCATCCTCGATGAAGCGACATCGAGCGTGGATACCGAAACCGAGGCGCTGATGCAGGAAGCGCTCGAACGCCTGATCCACGGGCGCACCAGTATTGTGATTGCGCATCGGCTTTCGACCATTCGCCATGTAGACCGCATCCTCGTGCTGCACAAAGGACGCCTCGTCGAAGATGGCTCGCACGACCAACTCCTGGCGAAACGCGGCTATTACTATCGCCTGTATCAACTCCAGTTTGCGGAGGAGGTTAAGGGTTAGGGGTGAGGTCAGGTTCTCGATTCTCATACTGATGCGCGGTCATTTGTACAAGAATGGTTTTTGAGAACATAATCCGGTATCGCCCGCCCCTGCCCGCGCCAGCGAGGGGCGCTGCGGGCTGAAGCCCTCGCTGAGGACACCCAAGCCCCTGCGGGGCTGCGCCAGGGCAGGCGCGGCGGGTGCTGGTGCAGGAATGCGTCCAGACCGCGCCGGCGGGCTTGTCGCCCGTCGCCTGCGGCTTCCGCCGCGGGCGAGCACCAGCCGGCGCCAGCGAGCGGCGCGGCGGACGGCGGGGGCGGGCTGAGGCCCGCCCTACGCTTGCGGGTCGCATACCCGCTCTCACCCGCACCGGCGGGCGTCGCGCCCCTCTCCCGTCCCTTCCGCCGCCAGGCGACACGGCGCCCGGCATACCGACCCGCCACCAGCGTGAGGGCTTCAGCGCCCTTCGTTTCTTCAGCCCGACGCTTGAGCGTCGGGCGTGCGGGCGTGACGCCCGTCGCCTGCGGCTTCCGTCGGGCGCAAGGCGCATGGCGGATGATCGGGTGCATGGTAATCAACGCAAAGACGCGAAGGCGCGAAGGAGGGGCGGTTGGATTGATGCCCATGATCAATCCGCTCTAGCCGGTGCCGGCGGGTGGCGCGGCGGACGGCGGGGGCGGGCTACGCTTGCGGGTCGCATACCCGCTCTCACCCGCACCGGCGGGCGTCGCGCCCCTCCCCCGTCCCTTCCGCTGCCGGGCGACACGGCTCCCCGGCATACCGACCCGCCACCAGCGTGAGGGCGCTTCAGCGCCCTTCGTTCCCTTAGCCCGACGTTTGAGCGTCGGGCGTGCGGGCTTATAGAGCGATCAACCCGATGTTGCACAATACTTGTCCGTGGTGACCGTCTTGCGGCGGACGTTGGCTGAGCCTGTCGCAGCCAGCGTCCGCCGCTCCACTCTTTCACACGCGCTTTTTTGTTTCTCGACCGGCATAAACCGCACTATAATAGGGGGAAGAATCCTCTTGCCTGCCACGCACAACGCGACTGCCGCGCAGAATTGCGCTGTGCGCCGTTGTGGTATCGTACAGTATGCTCTCCAGAGAATCGGCGTTGTGGTATCAACCTTCCGCCTGGGAGCGCAGCGAAGGTTCGCCTGCGCCCTTTGGTCCTACCTGGGTTTCGGCGGGTGAAGGGTACAATTTCGCCCTCTTCTCGCGGCACGCGACCAGTGTGACGCTGCTGATCTACAGCGCCGACGATTTCGTGACGCCGATCTACCGTCATCACCTCGATCCGCGCCGCAATAAGACTCATCATGTCTGGCATTGCTGGGTTCCCGCTGCCGCTATTCCTGGCGGTCGCTACTACGCCTATCGAGTGGACGGTCCCCGCGCGCCGGAGGAGGGGCATCGCTTCGATCCAACGAAGATTGTTCTCGACCCCTACGCACCAGAAGTTTTTTTTCCGCCGAACTACAGCCGGGAAGCGGCGGCGCGCCCGGGACCGAACGATGGCCGCGCACCGCTTGGCGTTCTGCCGCGCCGCGATCCATCGTATGATTGGGAAAACGATGTGCGCCCGTATCACACGCACGATTTGATCGTCTATGAATTGCATGTGCGCGGCTTTACCGCGCGCGCCAATTCGGGCGTTGCACCAGAGGAGCGGGGGACATTCCTTGGTCTGATTCGCAAAATTCCGTATTTGCTGGAGCTAGGGGTAACAGCAATCGAACTCCTGCCGGTGCATCAATTCGATCCCCAGGAAGGCAGTTACTGGGGCTATATGACGCTCAACTTCTTTGCACCCCATCACGGCTATGCGGTCCACGATCCGCACCGCGAATTCCGCGACATGGTCAAAGCCATGCACGCCGCCGGCATCGAGGTCTGGCTCGATGTGGTGTACAACCATACCAGCGAGGGGGACGAGCGCGGTCCGACGTACTGCTACCGCGCTATTGATAATCGAAGTTACTATCTGCTTACGTCCGACCGACGCCAGTATATCAACGCGAGCGGCTGCGGCAATACGTTGCGCTGCGCCGATCCGGCCGTTCGCACCCTGATCATCGACAGCCTCACGACCTGGATTCAGTCGATGCACGTCGATGGGTTTCGTTTCGACCTGGCATCGATCCTGGCGCGCAACGAGGATGGAACGATCAATCACGAGGATCCGGCGCTTATCCACGAGATCAGCATGCTCGCTCAACGTCACGGGGTGCGGTTGATCGCCGAAGCATGGGATATCAGCGCCTATCTGCTGGGACGCGCTTTCCCCGGTATGACCTGGCGCCAGTGGAATGGGAAGTTTCGCGATGATGTGCGCGCATTTGTTAAGGGGGATCCCGGTAAGGTTGGTGATCTGATGTGTCGCTTGTATGGCAGCGACGATCTGTTCCCGGATACGCTGGCCGACTCATATCGCCCGACGCAGAGCGTCAATTTTGTGACCTCGCACGACGGGTTCTGTCTCTATGACCTGGTTTCCTATAATCGGAAGCATAACCTGGCAAACGGTCATCACAACACCGATGGCGCCGATCAGAACTTTAGCTGGAACTGTGGCTGGGAAGGGGACGAGCACGTGCCGCCGGAGGTGCTGGCGCTGCGTCGTCGGCAGGCGCGGAATTTCTTTACGCTGCTCATGCTGGCGAACGGTACGCCGATGTTCGCTGCTGGCGACGAGTTCCTGAATACGCAGCGCGGTAACAACAACCCATATAATCAGGACAATGAAATTACCTGGCTCGATTGGGATCTGCTAGAGCGCAATTACGACATGTTTCGTTTTGTCAAGACGCTGATTGCGTTCCGCAAAGCCCATCCTTCCATCCACCGCAGCCGCTTCTGGCGCGATGATGTCCACTGGTACGGCGTCAACGGTCCGCCCGACACGTCGTACACTTCACACGCCGTCGCCTACTGCCTGCGTGGCGTGTCGGTCGGCGACTGCGACCTGTATGTGATGATCAATGGCTACTGGCGGGAGCTGGTTTTTGTAATCCAGGAGCAGGCGCCGGGAGGGTGGTGGCGTGTCATCGACACGGCGCGCCCCGCTCCCGACGATATTCGTGAACCAGGGCAGGAAGTGCAGGTGTGCCAGCCCTACTATGTGGTCAGCGCCCGATCGGTCGTTGTGCTGCGATCACGAACGACGCAGGAAATGTTGCTGACCCTCAGCGAACCTCGAATGTGACCGTCTTATCGAGTTTGTCGTTCAGGTAAATATCGACTTTGTACTGTCCGTTGGGCCAGAAGCCGTCATTGGTCAACTTGAAGTGCAACAATCCGCTCCCCATCGTGCCCGATGTCTCATTGATCACCTGATTTGCCGACGCTCCCTCGACATTGACCGCTATCCAGACCGCTTTGAGATTGGTGGTGTCCGGCGCGTTGCGCAGGTCCACGATTGCATAGAACGTGTCAGACGGTCCGTAGGAGGTCACCCGCGTGCTCCCGCTCTCGTCGGTCGCCATCCATGCATCGGCAATGTTGGCGGTGCTGACATTGAACCCACAGGCGAGAATGAACAGGGTGAGTGCGAAGGCGGCGGCAAGGACGAATGGCTTCGAGATTCTGGTCGTCATTGTGATGGCTCCTTCTTTATTGGTCGAATGAACAACGACGCGCCGTGTGCCAATGATGCGCATCTTCGGAATCATGAACGATAGCATGAGCAAAAATGACACACGTACTCACCATGCATTCGCCATGATCTGTCGCAGGGTCCATTCTTGCAGCACGGCGCGGCATTGCAGACACTCCAGTTCGTTGATCAGGTCTGCAACGTGCTGAAACGTGGTGGGGACCGAACGATAGATCTGCGGCGTCTGAACGTCGGTTGCATCATTGACCGTTGCGATGACGCCGAAGAGTGTCTGGTTCGAGAAGGAACTGTTGATGATCCATCCCTGTTCATTAAGCAATTCGAGTGTTGTTATCGCCGCCGGCGGGATGCCGAGTTCACGCTGCACGATTGGCGCCGCGGCGTCGAGTGGCGTTGCGCCAGGCAGAACGCGCCCGCCCGGCAGGTCGAGAGTCATGCGCCCTGCGCCGGGGCGAAACTGCGGATGCGGCAGCAGAATATGGGCGCGCCAGATCGGGATGATGATAACCGACGGCACACGCTCAACGCGCCAGTAGTCCAGTTCCCTGCCGTGATCATCAATCCAGCGTTCGGCGATCATCCGTACCCACGGCGATGTGATTGCGACAATCTCTGCGGTGCGCTGCCAGGGGCGCGGCGTTGATGGTTCAGTCATAGAAATCCTCGCTTGCAGACGCTCGTCCATCCGTTGCGATCTGCGGGATCGCTTCCTCGACGACGGACACCATGCGCGGGGGAAGCAGATTGATGGACGGTAAGTGGTAGGCGATGCTCAAGCGGTGTGTGCGACCGCCTGCGTAACGCTGGATAACTTCGAGGTGGGGCAACGGTTGGCGTTTTACGGCAATCTTGTCAAGGGGATGAATGCTTGTGTCCAGATATACGCGATCGTAAAAGAGTTCGTTTCTTCCCAATGCGACGCACGCTGGCGGGGTTGGATGTCGCATATTCTCGATGGTAGATCGGTTGGTCAGAAAAGTCGGAAGTATCAGAATGCCGCCCACTGCGGCGCCTGTGAGTGTTCCAAGAAGGACGCTTATTATCGCCTCGTCCAGACTCTTGCTGTCGGTCATTCCCACCAGCACGCCGACAAGCAGTCCGGTTCCGCTGAACAGGATAGGCAGACAGCCGTAGGGTGGCGAGTCGCTACGCATGCGTTCATAGAAATACTGACGCACTTGTTGCCATTCCTCTGGTGTGTACACCCACGCCACGAGCGGACGACCGCTTTGCAGAAACTCTTTCCCCCGACGCCTGTTGCTCCAGCCCAACAACCAGAAGTAAAGGAAGGTTACAAGAAAGGTTGCCCCAATCAGCCCAGAAGCGTAAAGATAAGAGGATACGCCACTCACGGCAGCAGCAATCGCCCCGCCGAGAAAGAACAAGGCAGCCAGCGCCCCTAAAGCCGGCAGAGGTTCAGTCGCAGGCTTCCTGTACGAGCGTGCATACGCAAGGACTTCTGGTGGCGCCAGAGAAGATGGCGCAGTCGGCGCAGGCGTTGGAGCATAGACCTGAGCAGGACTGTCCTGTGGCAGCGGTTTGCCGCATGATTGGCAAAAGCGCGCTTCCGGCGACTGAAGTGCATCGCAGTACGGGCAAGTGCGAACATACGAGGGCATGCGTCATCTCCGGGTTCGTTCGATTACCGGCGAGCGCCGGCGGTACGGCATGCTGAGCCACAATAGCCCTGTCATAATGACCGACGATGTCAGGCACCATAGACACGTGGCGCCGATCACGAACGGTTCGAGGAAGGTCAGGTAGATCGAGAACAAGGCGCCGATCAACGTCAGCACTGGCAACAGCAGGGCAGCGCGCTCAGCGGGAGCGCCACGCAGACCATGCGCCGCAATCCATGCAATCAGGATCGCGCCATACCCTGCCATACCCGCCATGCCCACCGGAATGACGCCGAAAATGCGGGCAAACTCACTCTGCTGCACCACGTTGCAGTTGCCCACAGGCCCACACACTGCCTCGGCGCCGGTTGTTTCGATAAACGTCAGGTATGCCGCCACCCCCATTCCGGCAAGCGCCAGCAGCGGAATTGATCGGTCTCGCCAGGATGCCAGCGCCTGTGCCGGACGCGACCAGGCAATGGCAGACCAGGCGATGGTAAGCGCCATCCCCGCCAGCACAACCACGGCGAGCAGATTGGCGGGCATGTCGCGCAGGAAGGGAGGCGTCTCAGCAGACGCAGGTGAGGGAGACGGCGCCGCCGGCGGCGCCGTCGGTTCTGCGGGCAACAGATCGGTGAGTCCCGGCAGCGGGGGCCAGTCGCTGCCGCCGCGCTCCAGGAGCGTTTCGACCAGACCCGGCAGGCGTTGCGGGATTTCGACCGAACCGACCAGCACCGTATCGCCGACGATCATGGTTGGAACGCCGCGCCGCGCTTCGGGGATCGCATATGTGGAAATCGCCTCGCGGTAGAGCGCCGCCCCCTGCGGTTGATCGACGTTGATCATCACAATCTGCAACCGATCACCGAATCGTTGCTGCACGGGGGGGAGGTGCTCGGTCAAGACCACGTGGCAGTGTCCGCAACGAGGGGAGTAGAAGAGAACGGCTCGCACAGTGGAGACGGCGAACACAGAAGACAGGTTCAGTGCCAACGTACAGGCGATTGCGAAGATGAACACAAAATGACGCATGGCTACCTCCTTTCGCCTGAAGATATTGTACGTCGGTTGCAGGGGAATGGGGTAGAGAAGCGAGAACTGAGAAACGAGAAGCGAGAACCGAGAACCGAGAACTGATACTAACTTGCGGTCAGTCAGACGAGATGAGAGGGCGTGAAGCCCGCACGCCCGACGCTCAAGCGTCGGGCTGAAGAAACGAAGGGCGCTGAAGCGCCCTCACACCGGTGGCGGGTCGGTATGCCAGGAAGCCGTGTCACCTGGCAGCGGAAGGGGCGGGCGACGGGCGCGAAGCCCGCCGGCGCGGGTGAGAGCGGGTATGCGACCCGCAAGCGTAGCCCGCCCCCGCCGTCCGCCGCGCCACTCGCCGGCATTGGCTAGAGCGGATTGATCATGGGCATCAACCCAACCGCCCCTCCTTCGCGCCTTTGCGTCTTTGCGTTGATCACCATGCACCCGATCATCCGGCATGCGTCGTGTCGCCCGACGGCGGAAGGGGCGGGCTACAGGAAGCAAAGCCCGCTTGCGCGGGCTGGACGCATTCCTGCTCTAGTACCCGCCGCGTCTACCTCGGCGCAGCCCCGCAGGGGCTTGGGTGTCCTCAGCAAGGGCTTCAGCCCGTAGCGTCCCCCGACGGCGCGGGCTGGAGCGGGTATGCGCTGCGCTGGCGGGGAGTGGGCTTCAGCTCGCTACTTCTGTCCCCCGCGCCGTCTGCCTACGCGGTCTGGCGCGGACGATGCCAGATGATCGTCTCAAAAACCGTCACGGTTGGGCGGGAGCGTGTTGGATCAGGCCTTTTTTCATCAGGAAGCCGCTCTCATAGAGCGATCAATCAGATGTGGCCCAATCATTGCCCGTGGTGACTGTCTAGCGGCTGACGTCGGCTGAGCTGGTCGAAGCGAATGTCAGCCGCTCCACATCCTTGATTGTGCGGGTTTTGGTTGATTGCTCTATCAGACGTGTGGGTCATGTGTTGTGGAAAAAAGATGAGGGAAAAATGTGCATCAGGACGCCGTGCATTTTCCGGCCAGATATGCAAACGTTTCTGGAGGATGCACAACGTGTCGTATAGATCTAAGCGACCGGAAGATCACGCATTGTCACGCAGTGGGTCTTCAGCCCCGCACTTAAAGCGAAGGTTGCCCACACGCATGCTTGATCCGCATGGTGAGGCGTATCCTGCTGCGAAGATTGCATTTATCGCTGCATATGTGCGCCGACCCGCCAGCCTCCTAATCCACACGCGGGAAACTGTCTCTGCTGAGGTTGTCGGTAGCGGCGGTTCCTCCTGCGACCGGATGGAGGGTTATTCGCCACGTCGTGTACGTGATCGTATCACCGCTCACCCTGGTCTCGAATCGGAGCGTGTCTCTGAATTTGCGAAAACTGGCATTGACTGTGAATTCTCTGCCATTCCATTCAGATCCCGTGCTGAAGTAGATAGTGTACACGCCATCGGTAACACCGCTCAGAGTCAGCGAGTCGCGTGATCGGATATAAGCGGAGGCTTGAGGAACGCCATTTATTGTCAGAATGATGATGCCATCGCGTTCAGTCCCATTCTCGACGGTCAGTTCCCCCATGCCATCGCGTCGTGCTCCAGGTTGAAGCACGCCAGTCGTGGGGCGAAATGTACCCGGAGGGATGGCGCTACACGGCTTCCCGAGCGTTACTTGTTGCGCATCAGCCAGAACCCAACCGGTCAGAGATTGTGCGCGATCACGCACTTTAAGCCAGGTGCAGTTGTTGAATTGACCGATGACATCGAGTGTTGCAGACTGACCAATCTGACCCGTCTCAGCATACTCTGTCCCCGGACCTTCACGAACAGTGAGCGCGTTGCCGGTTACCACTGCATCCGGCGCCGGCGGTGATACCGGTTGGGCCGATGGCTGATCGAACGTCGCTCCCCAGCAACCCGAGCAGAACTTGATACGGTGGGGGATTTTCAGGATGCCGCTCAAAGCGTGCACGCTCGAACCATTGAACCTGGTATGTTTTGCCGTCACTGAGGGTTTCCTCAACCACGTCGCTCAATGGCAATCCAAACAGAGCCAGGCTTTCGGCAGGCGTTTTTCCAGGTCTTCCATCGAGCTCAAGTCCGTTCGTGCGCCAATATGATAAAAAAGCGCCACAGACGTTGTGCCCTGTTTCGGGGAAGAAACGACAACCTGGTTGCGGCGCACTTCTGGGAAAGGCAAACCAGTCGCGTCCCTGTGAATTCAGACGGTCTACTCCCAGACGACCAAGTAAAACATCATAAGGACGCTGATTCTCGGGATGGAGTTCAAGACGGTTTCGCTCAAACCATTGGACCTGAAATGGTCTGCCTTCGATCAGTTCCTCCTGGAGGGGACTGATGGGGAAGCCAAACACCGGTAGACCGCCATTTTGCTCCCAAAACTCACGGATACGACCAGAGATGCAGAAACCTGTTTCTGGGAAGCAACGCTCATCTGTTCGCGCCTCAACGCGGGGAACGAGCGCCAGCATTACGGTAAGACCTGCCAGCAGCACTATCAGAAAAGTGCGTGGTCGCTCAGAATCAGGGAGAACAGGCTTCATTGCCGATACCTCCTTGAGCGGGTAGGGTAAGGTTCAGCCCCCCTGCCAGGTCAAGGAACGCAGGCTGTAATGCCGACCTGTGGAGAGATCAGGGCTGGAATATGGACACCACGCTATTATGCTATCACTTTCAACGTATCGGGTCAAGAGGCTGAAGACTACAATTCCCCCGCTTTTTCAAGCAGCGGCACGACCTCGCCGGGATTCTTGATGATCGCCTCGGGATGGATGTCGGGCGGCAGGGGAAACTCCGGGCTGCGCACCCAGATGGCGCGCATGCCTGCTTGCTGTGCGCCGCGGATGTCTTCCTTCGGGCTGTCGCCGACGAAGATGGCATCTGCCGGGTTCACGCCAAGGCGCTCGAGGACATGCAGAAAAATGTGCGGGTTCGGTTTCCAGATGCCGAAATCACCTGAAAAGACGGCATACTCGATAAACTGCCATAACCCCAGTGTTGCCAGGTCTTCGCGATGCAGGTCGCCGGGCCAGACGGTGTTGGAAATCAGACCAACCCGAACGTCGCGCGCCCGCAGTTCCGCCAGCGCCGCCGCTGCGCCCGGCATGGCGCTGACGCCGTCGCGCAACGGACGGGCATAGTGATGGACAGCTTCGATCAGCGCGCCATCAGAGAGCGCCAGCTCGTGGTCGGCAGCGGCAGCGGCGATCCAGTCGATGGCCCGCAGGTTGATGCGCCCGCCGGTCGCCTGTTCCCATCCCTGCTCCAGCCGCTCGAACATGTGCGCAACGAAGGACTCTTCCTCGGCGGCAATCGGATGCCCCTGCGCCACCAGATAGCGGTACAAACCTCGAATACCGCTCTCCTCGAACGCGCGCCAGGTTCCGTTGCCGGGGCGCGGATATGCGAGCAGCGTTCCGCCCATATCAAACACAACCGCCCTGATCATGGCTTTCTCCCCGCAGCCTCAACAATCTGGCGCAACCAGTCCTGCCAGATACGTCGATTTTCGATCACAATCTGCCGCACCCGCTCCAGATCGCCGTCCTGCGCCGCCTGGTGCGACAGCGCCAGCGACTCCTGGAATGCGCGCGCCATATCGGCGACGGCGCGACGCATTTCAGCATTCAGCGCGCGCTGGCGTTCGAGTTCGGATTGCAGGTAGGCGATCAGACGCCGTGCCTCCTCGATCGTCAGGTTATCTTCCAATTCCATTGTCCATTCTCTGCTGCACTGCTTGAATATGTCGCCGCAAAGATGCAAATGAGCGACGTCGCTATCGCGCTTCTTTGCGTCTTCGTGCTTTTGCTCCAGCCTGCATATGTGAGAAATCCCTATGCTATGCGCCGTTGCCAGAGCGCGTACAACAGCGGAATGCGCACGCAATCATATGCTGGCAGGTAGCGGACTGTGCGCCCGCCGAAGCCTTTTTTGAACCGATAGACGCCATAGAGCGGATCGTGCTCCGCTTCTGCTTCGAGGCGCGCGCGCGCGGCGGAATCGGCAACCGCGGCGGCCTGTCCGAGCACGTCGGGAATGCCCCAAAAATCGTAGCGGGCAGCGCCGCGCGCGCGCGCCCACTGGATCGCGCGCCACTGAATGGCATGCTGTGCGCCGCACCGCAATCCTTCGCTTGTCGAGCCGCTGTACAGGTAGATCGCCGTTGCGCCCCACGCCGCCGTCATCGCGGTTGCAACGGTCGCGCCGTTGCGTTCCGCCAGCCACAGCCGCACGGCGTCGCCAAACAGTTCCAGGACGTTGGCATAGTATGCGCGTGTGTGAATGGCGAATCTGGCGCGCGCGCCGGTTTCCTGCATAATGGCGTAGAAGACGTCGAGATCGGCGGGCGCGTCGCCTTCCCGCACTGTCACCCCTTCCCGCGCGGCGCGTTTGATGTCGGCGCGATGCCCTTTGCTCATGCCCGCAAGCAGACGTTCGGGTTCCGGCGTCAGATCGAGATGAATGGTGCTGCGCGGCTGAATGGGCGCCATCGGCTGCATGGCGCGCCCGGTCAGCATGGCATCGAGGGCTGCGACGCAAGGAGCATCTTCCGCCAGATTCGGTTCGATACGCACGAACACTGCGCGGCGACGGCGTCCCAGGCGCAGCAGATCATCGAGCAATAGCGTATCGATGTGCGTGTCGCCGCTGAAGAGCGGACCGCGCGGCACGTACAGCACACTCAGACCAAACCGCCGTTTCTCAAGCGCCAGCGCGCCGGCGCGCACGACGCCCCCGGCGCTGATCGCCCGCAGGTGCGGCGTCCAGCCGAAGCGTCCTTTCAGATCGCCCCAACCCGACGATTGCAGCAGATGACCGTCGGGGTGCGCCAGAACGAACGCATCCCACGATGCTCGATCCGGCGTGACGGCCGTTGGCTCGGAGGCGAAGGCTGCGCGTTCTGGATGCTGCTCGATCACATAATCCGCCATATGCGTTCAGCATACCCGTTGCGGCTTCGCGCCAGCGTTGCGTGGTATGCAGTAATGGCCGCTTCCATCGCCGTTGTCCCGCCAAACAGGGCCGCCATCTGACTGCGGTAAGCCGCGATTGCCGCAATTTTCGTCTGTAGCGCCGCTGCATCGAACGACACGAGTTCAGCGACCAGCGGCGTTCCGATCTCCGCCAGGCGTCGCTCAATGGCGCCGGAGGTCAGAGCATAGTTAATGTCGTCATAGAACGCGATGCGGTCTGGCGGGCAGGCAAGCGCCGCTTCGAAGACCGCCAGGTGATCGACGTGATTGCCGACGCCGAGCGGGGCGTAGATCGTCGCGCGCGGCGCGCGTTCGATCAGCAGGGTCAACAGATCACGCGCCTGTAGCGACAAGGGATCATCAGGCTCGGGCGAGCGATAGAGCGAAGCGCGACTGCAATACGCCTCCGGCATGCGATAGATGGCATCGAGCCAGCCGATACGGACAGAATCGACGTCCAGGATCGCCATTGCAGCCGCGTCTTCAGCCAATCGCACCTGCAGCACCTCGTCCGGCGCGAGTCCCCACTCGGCGTGGAACTCAACCGCGACCGCATTGAAGACCGTCTCGGGCGGCGGCGCAGTGCAGAGCGTGATCACCAGCGTCCGTTCGGGAGCGACGGCAATCGCCCCGCCACACGACAGCGCGGCATCATCGAGGTGCGGCGAGAGGTACACGCGATCATAGCGCGCCAGGTCGAGATCGGTCACGTGATCAGCCATCTACAGCATGTCTCGAAACGATCGACGCGAAGACGCAAAGGCGCAACGTTTCACCATCGTGTCTTCCACCTTTGTGTCTTCGCGTCCTTGCGTTCGCTATCTGATACTAATGTGCGGTCATTGTGACAACATTGACTTCACGGCACAAAGCGGTAACCACGAAGGTCACCAGGGGACGCACAGGACATGCGCTTCATGGTTCTTCCCCTTCGTGCGCTTCGGGTCCTTGGTAACCACGAAGGTCACCAAGGGACACGAAGGACATGCGCTTCATGTTTATTCACCTTTTTATTCCTCTTCGTGCGCTTCGTGCCCTTGGTGGTTACTTCACCGCAAAAAGCAACCACGAAGGTCACCAGGGGACACACAGGACATGCGCTTCATTATCTATCGGCAGACGGGCGGAATACATTCCGCGTTACGCAGTCACCAAGGGACACGAAGGACATGCGCTTCATGGTTCTTCCCCTTCGTGCGTTTCGTGTCCTTGGCGGTTAAGCCTTTTTGCATTGGACTCCAAGAATGGTTTTTGAGAAAAGAATCCGGTATCGCCCGGTGAAGCCCGCGCAGGCGAGCCTGGCAACCGTAGCCTGCGGCTTCAGCCGCCGGGCGGACGAGCGGATGCTGACGCCGGGGCGCAATCTGCATCCACGACACGCCTGCCGCTGCGCGTTGATCGTTGCGCCTTGCCCGACGAACGCGCGAACATCTTGTCTGACTGACCGCAAGTTAGTATGAGCAACCCGCCAGTACGCTACCGCGTAAGCCCGCCTATGGCAGGCGCCGTATTGGAAAAGCCTCGAGTCCGACGGAAACCCGGCGCGAACGTCCGCCGACGTATCTAATTATTGCGCCAGTCGCCGCCGGAGAACCCCTCTTCGAGAGTCAATTCGTCGAGCGCTTCGGCGGCTGCCTGACTGCGCGCCTCGTCATTGCTGCCGCTGATGCGTTGCAGGGTGCGACGCGCCGTTTCGCCGCCGATCTGACCAAGCGCCCAGATCGCGGCCAGTGCCACCTCGGTATCAGCGTCGCTGCACAGGCGAACGATGCGCGCTACCAGTGAGCGCGCCAGGTCCGCCATTTCGCCGGCGGCGCGCGCGGCTTCATAACGGAGCGCCGGAGAAGGGCTTTCGAGTTCGCGGCTGACAATCGGGAGCCAGCGGGGCAGCATCGAACGCCCCATCGCCGTTAGAGCGCTTTCGCGCATTAACTGGTCCGAACTGGCATACGCCAGTTCGATCTGTTGTTGCACCTCATCGCTCGCGGCAAAATACCCTGCGCTCTCGATAGCGCGGCGGCGCACCTCGGTCGGCTGCGACGGGTCACGGATCAGCGCCAGCAACGCATCGTGCACCTGCTGACCGTATGCAGCGTCGATCTCTTCAATTTCCGCCATATAGGCAAAGCGCCCAAGCGCCAGCGCCGACGCGGCGCGCACCTGATCGGCGGGATCGTTGAGCAACGTCAGCATGCGCCGCAGAATCGGCAAACCATCGCACTCCCACAGCCCCTCGATTGCGCTGGTGCGAACGGCTGCGTCGGCATCATCGAGCAACCACTGGAACATCACCGTGAAATCGAGGTCGATATTATCCTCGGCGAGTTCGACCATCGCGTGGGCGATTTCGATGCGCCGTTCGACAGGAATGCGCTCCCATTCGGGCCACACCATCGCGCGATCACGCGGATCAAGCCCGGAAAGGGAGCGCAGGTCACGCATCGACAGATGCTCGCGCGCCGCCAGGGTGCGCAGGAGAGCCGCAAGATCCATGGTCGTTCGTCACCCCTCGTCGTCGAAATCCTCGTCGTCCGGCTCTTCGTCCTCGTCCTCTTCCGGCGACGGCGGCGGCGTATAGAACCACCATCCTGGACGACTCGCGTCGGGCGCGAAATCGTCGCCTTCGGCAAGAAGATGGGTCAGGTATTCGCGCGACGCCGGGCGCAACACATTTAGGGCGACGAACAGCGTCTCGAACGAAGCCGCATATTTCGGCTCCGCGCGCGTCCCGACCGGCGCACCAATGATCTCGAAGACATGCTCGATCATCAGGTCGGCTTTGCGCCGCTCGTTCATTGGGAACGCCTTGAGATTGCGCAAGCGCCCGTACTGCTGCTGACTCAGCAGCATATCGGTATCGACGACGCAGGCATAAGAGATGTTGGCAAAGGTGAATTTCGGCGTTTTCTTGGTTTCATCGAGCACCAGCAGGCGATCCTGCGTCTCCTCCTGTTCCTCATAGGTGATAGCGAAGGTGCGCGGATCATCGGTGCGCATGAGCGTAATCAGGGCGCCGGGGACTAGGTAATCGTGAAACAGCGTCTCGAAGCCCTGCACCCAACCGCCGCGATTGCCGGTCGGGTAGCGCAGTTCCACGAGCGTGCTCAGATAGTGCTGCGGCAACTCGCAGCGCAGCACCGCGCTGCGCTGATCGGCGAGCAGCGGTTGCGGCAGCAGCGCCGCCAGGGCGCGCGTGAGCGGCAGGATGCCATATTCCCACTCGAAGAACGTCAGCACATGGCTGACCTGCCCGCTCTTGCGGATGGAGTCGATACTCTGTTCTGCCAGGCTATCGTCGAACCCTTCTTCGATGTAGCCGGCAAGTTGCCCCATTTCGCTTGCCTTGACCCGCTTGGTGCCGATTGCCGGCAGGTTGCGCACCGACCAGAGGCGCGCCCCCTCGATGCCGACGAACTCGAAGTCTTTTTCGCGGCTCAGGCGATAGTTGAGCGCGAAACGAAAGACCTCATAATCGCTCTGGCGTGGATTGTGGTAGAAGATGTCGGCAATGATCTGCGTATCGAGCAACGGCTCGCCGACTTCCTTGATGTACTCGCTGATGCGACGCAGATCGTTCTTGCCGAAACTGACGAGCGCCGCTTCGGGGAACGCCTGATTGCCGAATATCACCAGACGACGGAGCGGGTCGTTTTCGATTGCTGTGCGCAATTGCGACATAAGGGTATTGCCGTGTTGCGCCATCAACTCCTCAACCGGACGGCGCAGGTCGATCTGCAACCCGTTGGGCAGCACAATCACCGTGTTCGCCTGTGCCGGTTCGACCGGCGGAGCAACCCTGGATTCCTTTTCGAGAGGTGCGCTCACGCCAGCCGGTTCCGCCGCTTCCGGCGCTGCGACAACCGCTCCGACCGGCGTTTCGACCGTTGATTCGACGACCACCGGGATCAATCCTGCCTGCTGCTGCCAGTATTCGGAGATGAACACCGGTTCGACCGTGGTCAGCGCCGGGCGAGTGGTGGTCACCACCACGCTGATGTCATCGATGGGAAGCGGATTTTCCGGTTCGTACAGGCGTTGCTTGAATGTGTGGACGGTATCGACCTGCGGGGGAATATACCGGCCGCGCCGCGACGTGATGAACACGACGTCGCCGTTGGTCTCCTGCCGCGCAAAGACGTGATCATTGACGCGCAGCGCTTCGTCGATCAGTCGCGCCGCTTCAGCCGGATCCATCTGACGCTGCCGGGCGTAAAAGTCCGCCAGGTTCTGAAGCGTCTGACGGATGGGCGCATCGAAGGCGAAAAGGCGTCCTTGCCCTGCCATCAATTGATAGATTTCTTCCGCCAGCGCCTGCTGCTCTTCGGTGCCGGCAAATGTTGGACGCTCCCTAGTGACTGCTGTCATGCCTGCTGTTCTCCTGCGAGCACCAGCTCGCGCAGAATTTCCAGATACCGCTCCGTCAGGCTCTGGATGTCTTGCGGTTGGCCTGTGGCTCGCACCTGCTGCGCCAATTTGTCTATCGCCGTCTCCCCGTAGATGATGTTCTTGCCATCCATCATACCGCCACCCTGACTCCACTGAAATTGAAACAGACAAGGCGCAGCCCGACATTTGCGCCGCTGCTGCGCTAGATGCCTATTATACCACAATCACGAGCGATGCTTCGGATGGTTTGGAGCGTTTGACTTTTGCTCTCCTTTGTGCGACAATGACCGCGTCCGGTACATGACACAGAATCATTACCGCTGGTCGTGCAATAATCCGTCAAGACAAAACCCAAACGCAGCGCTTCGGTCTGTCATGACCGGAAGCGCGTTGTGTTGCGTAAGCGTCAGAGAGCGAATGCCATCAGAGCGACCAATCTACCCATTCAGCGCGCTGGTCGGGCAGGAACGCCTCAAGCGCGCCCTGATCCTGAATGCGATCAATCCACGCATCGGCGGCGTGTTGATCCGCGGCGAGAAGGGGACTGCCAAATCAACCGCAGTACGCGGGCTTGCCCGGCTCCTGCCGCATATCACGGTTGTCGCCGATTGCCCTTATAGCTGCCCCCCTGATCGCCTGGCAATGATGTGCGCGACGTGTGTAGCGCGGCTGCGTCGCGGTGAGGAATTGCCGGTCGAAGAACGATCGACTCGCCTGGTCGAACTGCCGGTTGCTGCATCGGAAGATCGGGTCGTCGGCTCGCTCGATCTCGAACACGCGCTGACCGAGGGGCAGCGCCGCTTCGAGCCGGGGTTGCTGGCGCAGGCGAATCGTGGGTTGCTCTATGTCGATGAGGTGAACCTGCTCGATGATCACCTGGTCGATGTGCTGCTCGACGCGGCGGCGATGGGGGTCAATACGGTCGAGCGCGAGGGGATCAGCGTTTCGCATCCGGCGCGGTTCATTCTGGTCGGCACCATGAACCCGGAAGAGGGCGAATTGCGCCCGCAACTGCTGGATCGTTTCGGGCTGGTGGTCGAGATCAGCGGGTTGACCGATGTCGCCGGACGGGTGGAGGTCATTGAGCGGCGCCTGGCGTACGAGAGCGATCCTGATGCGTTCGTGGCGCAGTGGCAGCAGGAAGAAGAGGCGCTGGCGCAACGCATTATCGCGGCGCGCGCATTGCTGCCGGCCGTGACGATTTCGCGCGGCGATATGGCTGCAGTGGCAGGGCTGGCGCTCGAATTGGGGGTCGATGGGCATCGCGCCGATCTCGCCATCCTCGAAACGGCGCGCACCCATGCCGCCTGGTCGGGGCGCGCACGCCTGACGGTGGAAGATATTCGCTTGGCGGCGGAATTGGCGTTGCCCCATCGGATGCGCCGCCAGCCGTTCACCGAGGTCAGACTCGACGAAGCGCGCGTCGGGCAGATTCTGGAGCGCGTCAAGGGTGAGATTGGCGATGATGCGGCGCCATCTGCCGAGCACGTAAAAAAAAAGTTGACGGCGTGACCGCTGGGCAGCCGGACGGCGAACGGCGCAGCAGCGAGGAAGGTGATGCGCCGCCGCCATCGGCGCACGCGGCAACCGAAGCGGACGCGGCATCCAGCGGCGGCGATAAAACGCAGAGCGGCACAACGTTCATGAGCGACCCCGCCTTCCGCCCGCAGAAGATCGAAGGCGCGCGCGATCGCTTGCAGCGTCGGGCGCCAGGCAGGCGCAGTCGCACCCGTACAACGCGGAAACAGGGGCGTTACATCACCAGCCGCCCGGCGGAGCGAATCACCGATCTGGCGCTGGACGCCACCCTGCGCCAGGCGGCGCCACAGCAGATCCGTCGTCGCGCAGAGCATGGCGATGGCGATAGGAAGCGGCGGGTTATTGTGCGCCGCAGCGATCTGCGCCAGAAAGTGCGGGTGCGCAAAACGCGCAACGCAGTCTGCTTCGTGGTCGATGCCAGCTGGAGCATGGCTGCCGAAGAGCGCATGCGCGCCACCAAAGCGGCGGTGCTCTCGCTCTTGCGCGATGCGTATCAGCGCCGCGACCGGGTGGGGTTGGTGTCGTTCCAGCGTGATTATGCGACGCTGCTGTTGCCGTTGACTAACAGCGTCGAACTGGCGCAACGGCAGTTGCAACAGATGCCGACCGGCGGCAAAACGCCGCTCTCGCGCGGGTTGTTGCTGGGGTATGAAGTGCTGGAACGCGCGCGCCGCCAAGATCCGGAAGTGATGCCGCTGCTGGTGTTGCTCACCGACGGGCAGGCGAATGTCTCGATGAGCGATCTGCCGCCGCAAGCGGAAAGTTATGCACTGGCCGATTTTATTACAGCGCAATCGATACCGGCAGTGGTGATTGATACTGAGCACCCGATCTTCGAACGCGGTCTGGCGCGGCAACTGGCGCATCATTTGAAGGGAAGCTACTACCGCATCGAAGATGTTCAGGAGCGTGGGCTCGCCGATCTGGTACGCGCAGAGTTACGCGACCGCACACGCTAGTATGCGGTTATGATAGGCAAAAGTACAGGTAACTAAACCAGGAGGACGGTTGGTCATGACCGATCAGGAGCGTCCCGTCGAAGAGCGGAATGAACTGCTGAGCGACTCGCCAGCTGCAGAAGGTGTGGCAGCGGCGGAAGCGGAAACTCAGCAGCCGTCGATAGAATCTCCCCCGGCGGCGGAAGCGCCGGATGGCGCTGGGGCGGGAGAGACGGCAGATGTGAGTATGGTTGCGTCGTCTGAGGGCGGCGATAACGCCGAACCGGTCCCTGCCGCCGATGGAGCGATAGAGGCAGTGGCTACCGCCTCAACAGACGATGCGGCGCCTGCTGCTGAAACGCTGACGACCACGAGCGCTGATAGTGCGGCGGGTGTCGCAGCGGCAGACGACGCGGCGCCTGCCGCTGAAACGCCGGCAACCGAAAGCGCCGAAGACACGGCGGAAACGCTGGCGCCCGCCGCTGTAACGCCGGCGACAGAAAGCGCCGACAGCGCGCCTGCCGAGGCTGCGAGTTATCAGGCGCCCGCCGATGAACCCGCCGGACGCCCGCGCCGGGTGAAAGACCTGGCGCCCGGTATGGAACTCGAAGGGCGAGTCACCTCAATTGCGCTGTACGGCATCTTCGTCGATATTGGCGTCGGGCGCGACGGTCTGGTGCACATTTCGGAGATGAGCAATACCCGGATCGAATCGCCAAGCGATCTGGTGAAGATCGGTGATACGGTAAAGGTGCGGGTGAAAAGCGTCGAACCCGATGGCCGGCGGATTAGCCTGACAATGCGCACAAGGGAGCGCAGCACAGAACCGCGCGGCGGTCGTGGTAAGAAGAAGCCTGACGTGGATTACGAAAAACTGGCGGCGCTGCGTGTCGGCGATAATGTTGAAGGAACAGTGACCGGGCTGGCGCCCTTTGGCGTGTTCGTCGATATTGGCGTCGGCAAAGATGGGCTGGTGCATGTGTCGGAACTGGCGGAAGGGCGCGTCGAAAAGGCGGAAGATGTCGTGCAGGTCGGTCAGACCTACACCTTCAAGGTTCTGGAAGTTGATGCGGAAGGGGCGCGCATCAGTCTGAGCCTGCGGCGGGCGCAGCGCGGGCAAAAATGGCAGCAACTGGAGAAGGGGCAGATTCTTGAAGGCACGATCAGCGGCCTAGCGCCGTTTGGCGCGTTCGTTGATATCGGCGTCGGGCGCGATGGATTGGTGCACATTTCTGAGTTGTCGAACACGCGCGTGGCGCGGGTCGAAGATGCCGTCAAGGTCGGCGATAAGGTGCAGGTGCGGGTGATCGATGTCGATCCGCAGAGCAAACGGATCAGTCTGAGCCTGCGGTTGGGAGACACGCCGCGCGAACCGCCGCCGCGCGAGGAGCGTCCGCGCGAAGAACGGGCGCGGGAAGAACGCCCGCGGGTCGAGCGAGCGCGGAGCGAGGGGCGCCCGCCGCGCGAGGAACGCCCGCCGCGCCGTGAGCGGGCGAGTGACGTGTACACCCCGGCAGACGACGATTTCGGCGGGAATGCCACCATCGAAGATCTGGTGTCGAAATTCGGCGGATCCCGGCGCAACGAGCGCCGCCGCCGCCAGGACGATGACGACGACGCGGAAGACCGGAACCTCCGCCGTCAGCGCGATGCTATCCGTCGCACCCTTCAGCAACTGGACGACGATTAAGATTCTTGACACATCGCTTTCAGAGCGGGTATAATTGCTTGAATCGGCGCGGCATTGCCGCGCCGGTCGAACGTTGCGCCGCATTCCAGCGTTTGCGGTGTTGTAAAGGAAATCGAAACGCTGGCTCCTCGTATGGCGGTAAGCAGTGGAACCGCTGGTCCGCACAGATGGGCGTTGCATCCCATAGCTGCGGCTTCGGTCGCAAGGCGGAATGCGGATGGCGGGACGGTGCGCGACCTCCACGAGAGTCCAGCTTGTATGATGTTGTGAGGTTGGCGCCAATGCCCAAGCGAACATGGCAACCCAAACGTATTCCGCGTCGCCGTAAGCACGGATTTCTGGCGCGTATGGCAACCAAAGATGGTCGCGCAGTCTTGCGCCGCCGGCGTCTCCAGGGGCGCTACCGCTTGACCGTTAGCGATGAGCGTCGTCAGGTCCGTCGCGGGCATCGGTAATCTTGCCGATCTGTGGGCGTCGGGCATGAACTCGACTCTCCGAATACTTCGCCCACAGCCTGCGATGAAACGCGCTTACCGCCTTCGCACGCCTGAACAGTATCAGCGGGTACGCCGTGATGGTCGAACCTGGGATGTGGGGATGCTGATGCTCAACGCCGCCCCCAACCGACGCCGGGTTTCACGGTGTGGATTCATCGTCGCCAAACGGTTGGGCGGCGCAGTTGTGCGCAATCGCATCCGCCGCCGTGTGCGCGAAGCGGTGCGTCTGCTGTATCCACAGATCGAACCCGGCTGGGACCTGGTCTTCATTGCGCGCTCACCGGCGCTGGCAGCGATCGCGTTTCCACAACTCCAGGCGCTGGTGCTACAATTGGTGCAGCGCGCCGGCGTGGTGCACGAGTCGGTGAACAAACCGTCCGACAACACGGAGCATCAGTGATCAGCACCTGACAGATGAGCAAAAATGCGCTAGAATACACACGCTGTGTGTTGTGAGTAACAAGGATATGCTGTTATGCCAGTCTGGCTTGCTTTCGTGGAGTTCCTCCAGCAAGTGTTGCTGACCTTCTATGCGTGGACGGGCAGCGGCGGCCTTGCCATTATTCTGTTCACAATCGTTGCACGCCTGTTTATTCTGCCGCTGACGATCAAATCCCTCCAGTCGTCGCGCAAGATGCAGGAACTTCAGCCGCATATGAAGGAACTGCAGCGCAAATACGGCAAGGACCCGCAGAAACTTCAGGAAGAGACGATGCGTCTCTACCGCGAATACAAGGTCAACCCGGTCGGCGGATGTCTGCCGATGCTGCTGCAACTCCCGATCTTCTTCGGCATCTACCAGGCGGTGATCAATCTGACGCGCGTGTCACCCGCGGAACACGCTGGCAGTGCGATGCTGCGCGTGCTCAGTGAGCAGGGCATTCCGTTCAGCGCCGCAACGGCGACATTGGGGCAGCCGCAGTTGGCGGGCAGTTTCCTCTGGCTGCCGGATTTGGGGAAGACCGACCCGTACTATATCCTGCCTATCCTGTCGGTGATCTTTCAGTTGATCGTGCAACTGATGGCGACGCCGCGCATACAGGACCCGCAGCAGAAGGCGATGATGCAGTCGATGCTGATTCTGCCGATTGTGTTCGGCTACATCGGGTTTATCTTCCCAAGCGGTGCCGTGCTCTACTGGGTGGTTGGCAGCATTCTGTCGATTATTCAGCAGTATGTGATCTCCGGCTGGGGGTCGCTGGCAAATTACCTTAAGTTCCTGCCGACCGATGGCGGTCTCCTTCCGCCGATCACGCCGCTTGCGCAAACAGCGGCGTCGGCGGTCAGCAGTGGAAGCGCCGCTTCGCCTGAGGAGCCATCGCACAAGATTGATTTTTGGGAGGCGCTCCGGCCACTGACCGAGTCACGCAGCGAGCCGGTCGAGTCACAGTCGCAATCGGCAGAAAGCGCTGCGCCTGTTGAAAGCGCCACGCCAGCGCAAATGCGGCGAGTGGCGTCGCAGATGAATCCGCGACGCAGAAAGGCGCGCAGGTAGGAGCGGGAGTCGCAGGTTCCGGCTCTCAATCTCCGCCAGGGCGCATCGGCGCGGATGCCGTACTCAACTGGGGGCTCCATGAAAAGTATTGAGATCAGTGCACGCACAGTAGCGGAAGCAATTCGTCTTGCCCTTGCACAACTTGGCAAAGATCGCGATGAGGTGGCGATCGAAGTGCTCGAGCCGGGCACTAATGGCGATGAAGCGCTCGTGCGCGTCACCGTCGTGGATGATGAGGCCGACGAGATCCCGGCGCCGCGCGCGGCGGCAACCGGTCCCGTCGAGCAGATTGCACGCCAGATTCTGGAAGATATCCTCGAACGCATGGATATCCATGCCTATGTTACCGCTGTGATCAGTTCGGTTCCCGATCAGCGCGGCGAACCCGAAGAAACCATCACGCTCCACATCGAAGGCGCCGATGAAGAGGCGATGAGCCTGCTCATCGGACGGCGCGGCGAAACGCTGCGCTCGCTCCAGTTCATGGTCAATCTCCTGGTCAGTCGCCGGGTGCAAAAATGGCCGCAGATCGTCGTCGATGTCGGGAATTATCGCCAGCGCCGCCAGGAGTCGCTCGAAGGGCTGGCGCGCCGCATGGCGGAGCGAGTGCGCCAGAGCGGGCGTCCGTTGATGCTCGAGCCGATGGGCGCCTATGAACGGCGCATTGTGCACCTGGCGCTGCGCTCCGATCCGACGGTGTATACCGAGAGCAGCGGCGAAGGTGAGAACCGCAAGGTTGTGATCTATCCGGCAAAACGATCATGATGCCGGTATACCGGTAAACCAGGGGGAGCGACAATCGGCGCTGCGCCGGTTGCGCCGCTCCCTCTTCTTTTAATCCATGACGACGATGCCTGACTATCTCCTGATCGGTCATATGACCCGCGACCTGCTGCCCGATGGCTCATATGCGTCGGGAGGGACGGCGCTCTACGCCGCGCTGACGGCTCACCGGCTGGGACGCTGCGTGGGGGTGGTGTCGGCGCGCGCCGCCATTCCGCCCGACTGGTCTGCCGGGATTGCAGTGGCATTCGCTCCAACGATGGATGCGCCGATCTTCGAGAATCGCTACACGCCCCAGGGACGGGTGCAGATCCTCCACGCCGGCTCTGGGGTGTTGACGCTTGATGATGTTCCCCTGGCGTGGCGGTCGGCGCGCATTGTGCATCTGGCGCCAATTCTGGCGGAAACGCCTGAACGCCTGGTCGATGCCTTCCCCAACGCGCTCCTCGGTATGACGCCGCAGGGCATGATGCGCGCCTGGCATACGCCGCTCCCTGCGCAGATCGCCTACCGCCCATGGGATCCGCCGCCACGTGTACTGGAGCGGATCGATGTGCTGGTGATGAGCATCGAAGATGTACGATTCGACGAAGCGCGCGCTCGCGCCTATGCGCGCTACTGCCCGCTCGTTGCGCTGACCCGCGGCGCTGCCGGGGCGACCCTCTTCATCAACGGTCATCCGCATTCCATCGACGCCTGCCCGGCAGTCGAACGCGACCCGACCGGCGCCGGTGACGTGTTTGCCGCTGCCTTCCTCGTGCGCCTCGACGAAACCGGCGATCCGCTCGAAGCCGCGCATTTCGCCGCCTGCATCGCCGCACGCAGCGTCGAAGGCGTGGGACCGGGAGCGATTCCGTATCGGGCGGACGTGGGACGTTGACGGTGGGCAGGTTGCACGGGGAACAGTGGCGGGTAGGGGCGCGCCGCTGGCGCCTCCCCCCCCCGCGCACGGGGTGTGGAAGAGGTGAGAGGCAAGGGGCAAGAGGTAAGAGGTGAGAGGCAAGAGGTGAGAGGCAGGGGGCAAGAGGTGAGAGGCAAGGGCAAGAGGTGAGAGGCAAGGGGCAAGAGGTGAGAGGCAGGGGGCAAGAGGTGAGAGGCAAGGGGCAAGAGGTGAGAGGCAAGGGGCAAGAGGTGAGAGGCAGGGGGCAAGAGGCGTGAGGCAAGGGGCAAGAGGTGAGAGGCAGGGGGCAAGAGGTGAGAGGCAAGGGGCAAGAGGTGAGAGGCAAGGGGCAAGAGGTGAGAGGCAAGGGGCAGGAGGTGAGAGGCAAGGGGCAAGAGGTGAGAGGCAAGGGGCAAGAGGTGAGAGGCAAGGGGCAAGAGGTGAGAGGCAAGGGGCAAGAGGTGAGAGGCAAGGGGCAAGAGGTGAGAGGCGGCGCCCCTCCGTGCGCAGGGTGCGGACGTATTGCAGATGCGACTGCGGCTGCTGAAGCCGCGGGCTACTGCTGCCCGGCCCGCCTGCGCGGGCTGCACCGGGTGAGACCGGATTCTTTGCTCATACCAGGCGGCGTTCAGTCAGACAAGAGGTTCGCGCGTTCGTTGGGCAAGACGCAACGGTCAACGCGCAGCGGCAGTAGCGTCTAAATGATCGCGCATTAGTGCTAGTTCTCAGTTCTCAGTTCTCAGTTCTCGGTTCTCAGTTCTCAGTTCTCAGTTCTCAGTTCTCGCTGTCTCAACCCCAGCCAGTAGAGCGCACCCGACAGCAGCAACGCTACAACCAGCGGCGCAATGCCAAAACCGCCGCCTGGAATGAGCATGAACGGCAGTCCGCCGAGCGCGACCCCTGCTCCCAGCGGCAGTGACGCAGCCAGCGCCGGAGAACGGGGGAGCAGCCGTCCCATCGCTGCCATTGAAAGGGCCGTGGATGATTGCAAAACCGCTGCACCAATCAGCAGATTGTCGCCGAGCAGCAGCGCCAGCGCCAGTGCTGCGCTCGCCAGTGCAAAGAGACGCCATCCCGCCACATCGGTAACAAAGCCGCCGATCAGTTTTCCGCTCCCGGCTGCCAGCGCCAGCGCCAGCGCCGCCTGCCCGCCAGAAGTGATGGCCGCGCTGATCCCCGTCCAGACGAATGAGCGCAATCCGACCGCAACGAGCAGTGCGCCAACGACGAGGATGTTGAACATGTGATTGGATGCCGGTGCGCGAAAGATATTCCAGTGCTGAATTGCGGCACAAACCAGGTGATGAGCGCCAGGACGACCAGCGCCGCTCCTGCCAGTCCTGTCGTCGCCACCGGCGGCATCAGCCCATGTGTCCCTTGGTGACCTTCGTGGTTACCGCTTTGTGCCGTGAAGTAACCACCAAGGACCCGAAGCGCACGAAGGGGAAGAACCATGAAGCGCATGTCCTTCGTGTCCCTTGGTGACCTTCGTGGTTCAGCTTTTTGCAGTGAAGTCATATGTGCAACCCCGCTGCCCGAATGCATGCTGATCACGCTATCAGAATTGAGATATGCCATAGGGAAGCAGGATGGGCGGCAGAATCAGCGAGCCAATTAAGCCACAACTGACCGTGTTGACGATCAGCGCGGCGACGAAATTTTGCCGGAGCGCGTCTTTGCGGAAGAGAGTCAGCACACCGAATTTGACCGGTATGCTCAGAAGGTAGAAGCCAACGAAGAGTATCACCAACGCCGTAACGCCATCAAGGTCAACCAGGTCGGACATAAGGCGCAGAAATGCAAAACCCAGTGCGCCGGACGCCAGACTCATCAGCAGGGCGACGCCTAACGAACGGAAAAATCGGTTCCACTTGAGAATCGCAAGCAAGGTCGCCTCGACTGCAACAGCAATCGAGAGCAACAGGAGCGTCGCAGCCAATCCGATCACAAACAGGAGACTTGCTTCCATCGGCGACATGATGCCCGGAGGCGGCGGAGGCGGTGGAGCATACATAGCGTGCGCCCTCTTGTATAATAGTTGACGCAAAGCAAACAAATGCGAGCCTCTGACGATTATAGCATGGTCACGAACGTTCCTCTATTCAGAGAATATCCAGGGAACGGCAGGATGCGTTGAGAGAGATAGGACATAATCGCATCAGTCGTGTATAATGCGAATATATGTTCTAATAACAGACGCCTGATAAGAGATTATAATGGACCTGTCACGACAAAAAGAGCAATTCAGCATCGCCTGGGCGCCGCCGTTGCGAGCGTCGCCAGGTATGCTGTCTGCCAGCGCGAAGTCGATGACGACAGCGTCGATCTGGGGATTGCGATGCGCGGCAGCAGGGGAACAGTGCGCTTGCAGCGGCTGGAGGTGCAACTCAAGTGCACCGCCGAGCCGATCTGGCAATCCGATCCGATGCGTTTCACGCTCAAAAAGAAGAACTATGACGACCTGCGCGGCGATGATGTGCTGGCGCCATGAATGCTCATCGTCGTCTGCGTGCCCGATACGGTGAGCCAGTGGCTGGATCAGAACGAAGAGCGGATGGTGTTGCAGCGATGCGGATACCTCACGCCTCACGCCTCACGCCTCGCGCCTCACAACGCAGACCGGATGGTGTTGCGGCAATGCGGATACTACCTGTCGCTCTGTGGTTTTCCAGAGCTGCTGGCATCACAGGCGTCGGTGACAGTCCACATTCCCCGCCAGCAACAGTTTACCGTTGAAGAACTCAGGCGTCTTATGGAGATGATTGGGAAAGGTCTGCGACCATGAAAGCAACCATTCGCGACAGCGCCATCCTCCGCGCTGTTCGTCCACTCGATGTGGTTGCCTATCTGCGCGCACAGCACTGGCGCGAGCGTGAGCATCATCAGGGGCAGTACGCGATCTGGCAGCGCAAAAGCGACAATGAGCCGGTCGAGATTCTGCTTCCGCTGAACACGGCGTACCGTGACTACGCCACGCGCATTGCTGAGGCGCTGCAAACGCTTGAGGCGGTCGAGCAGCGGTCGCAACACGACATCCTGGCAGATATTCAGAACGTTGCGTGTGATGTGACCCGCATTTCCGCCGAAGGGGAGGCGCTGTCCGGCGGGACGATTGCGTTGCAGGGCGGGGCGCAGTTTGTTGCGAGCGTGCAGCGCCTGTTGCTCACGGCGGCGTGCAGCGCCGTGCAGCCGCGCCCGGTGTATGGCGATCGTGTGCCGGAAGCGGCAGCGGCGTATGTCCAGCAGGCGCGCATTGGTATTGGACACGGCAGTTTCACCGTCGCGGTGTACACGCCGGTTGCATCCGATGTGCAGCCGCAGGTGCGCACCGGATCGCGGAAGACGCCATTCGCCCGCCGCATGACGCTGTTGCTCATCCAGGCGCTGCACACCCTGCGCGACGCCGTCGAGCATGCTGCGTCCGATGGAACGATCGAGCCGCTGCTCGAAGTGGCGCCCGGCGGCATCAGCGCCGATCTGTGCGATGCGTTGATCGGGCTGTACGAAGGGAGCCAGGCGGAGCGGATCGGTTTCAACGTCGCCTGGTCGCCGTTGCGCCCGGCGCCCGCCGATACCGTGTCGGCGGTCGATATGCCCGCTGGCGCGCTTCCGTTTCTGCGGGAAACAGGGCGCGCACTCCGCGAAGCTACGCCGCGCGAAGACGTCGTGGTGCAGGGGTTTGTCACCCGCTTGGATCGCACCAGTGATACGAGTGGGCAGGCAACGATCAGCGGGTTGATCGACGGGGCGCTCCGTCCTGTGGTGTGCGATCTCGCAGGAGAGAACTACCGGCGCACGCTCGACGCATACGAGCGACGCCAGACAATCCGCTGCACCGGCGACCTGATACGCGCAGGGGAGGAGTACGTCCTGCGCAACCCTCGCAACGTGACGATCCTCGAATAGGCGGCCGGTCAGCGTCACATTGCATGCGTGAATCGCTGCTGCACATCGTCGCGCTGCAGCGGTCCCCCGTGCCCCACGTAAAACGTCTGCACGCCAGCGTTGAGCAGGGTGCGAATGCTCTGCTCGACGGCGGGCAGGTCATCGGCGAAGTAGTGATAGTTGGGGCGTGGACCAGAAAGGGCGCCGCCAATATATCCCCCCATCATCACATCGCCAACAATCGCCGCGCCGCCTGGAAGCAGCACGGAAATCGAACCAGCCGTATGTCCGGGCGTGTGCAGAATGGCGCCTTCGACGCCAAAGGCGGTCAGGTCGAACATCTCATCCAGAAATAGATCAGGCGTAACTGCCGGGAATGGCTTTTCCACCAGCGGCTTGATGAGTCGCGCCTCCAGCCGCAGCGGCAAGAGCGGATTCATGCGTCCGGCACGCAGCATCGACTCATCAGCGCGATGCACTGCGGTCGGGATGCCGTGCGTCCCTGCCAGCGCGGCGCTGCTTCCCGCATGATCGACGTGCGCGTGGGTGTGCACGATCAACGTGATGCTGGAAGGATCAATGCCCGCCTGCGCCGCAGCGCGCAAAATGGCGCGCTCCTCGCCGGGCATGCCCGTATCTACGAGAATGGTCTTGCGTCCCGTCACCAGGTAGGCATTGGAGAAACTGAGCCTGAGATGGGTGATGTGCATGCGGATCTCCTGACGTTTGCCGGGATGGGGATGTTCCGGTAGAAATAAACAGCGTATATTTACGCCATAAATATACGCTGTTTGGTTATTTTTGTCAAGATGCCAACCAGCGGTTTCCGGCGCATGTGATACCAATGATGCGGCCATTCTTGCCATACTGCCGATGCACATCGCTCGTTTCTCCAAGCGAATTGGGCGCCTGAGCATCCTGGATGACTGCCCGCACGTTCGTATGAGGAGCATCGTTCGGTGGGGTGCGATTTTTGACAATACGATCACTGCGCCTTTGCGCCTTTGTGCGAATTCATCCGACGCGCAGCGTCGCTGCCGCCGCCTCCACCTTTGCGCGATACGCGGCGCACAACGCCTCACCGGGGGGAAGCGGTCGGTCGAGGATGAACGGGAACACCTGCACCGGCGCGCTGAAGACGCTCTGGATGGCGCCGATGGTCTGCGCCTGCCGACGCTGGACCTTCACCGGGTCGGCGTAGAAGTCGAGCAGGTTCTCATGCGCGCCAAAGTCATCGACAACCAGCGCCTCTTGCGGTTGCACGTCAAGCCCTGCCTGCACACGACGCCAGAAGAGATCGCTGTCTTTGTGCGCGCCGAGATCGGCTGAATTGGCGATCAGGACCGGGCGTGATGGCGGCGGGTCGTCGTCCGGCGTCGAAACGGTCTGCGGCGACGTTCTGCCGGTTGCGTCGATGCGCAACGCTGCTGCGCGCCATCCCAGCGCCGCGATCTGTTGGGCGATATGGTCGGTGGCTTCGGCGTAATGGTCGGTGGCGACGAGGGGCGTCACCTGGGCTGCGGGTCGCAGTGCGTCGAAGAGCGGACGCCACGCCGGGTCGATGACCGATGCCTGGAGGTATGCCTGCACAAACCGTTCGGCGCAGCGCAGCGCATGATCGGCGAGGTCGTGCGATACCGATATGCGCTGCGCGATCAGGCGCGCAAATGGCGCGCGCGTCGTGCTGCCGATTTCCCATGTCGGCCTGACGATGTCGTTCCAGTAGTGTTCGACGTTCACCCCCAGGTCCCACAGACCGCTCTGCCGCAGCGCTTGCTCCAGACGATCCGGCGTGCCGAAACGCACTGCTTCCAGGCTCAACATTCCCGAGAAGTCCAGGACGAGTAATCGTTGGGTCATCACGGCATCCACTGTTCGAGCCGGTAGGCGCTATCCCAGAACATCCACTCCAGCCGGGAAGAGAATATGAAGGCATCGCGCATACGAGATTTCTGCGCTTCGGCAGCGCGATCAGCAATGGCATCGGTCAACGCAATGGCGCGATCGACCCATTCGCCGAACTCCTGTCCGGCGTAGGTGTCGATCCACTTCTGGTACGGATTATTCGGCGCTGCGCGGCGGTAGATGTCGTGCCCGACCTCGCGGTAGATCCAGAAACAGGGGAGCAGGGCGGCCATGCCCTCTTCGTAACTGCGACCGGCAGTAGTTGCCAGTAGAAAGTTGGTGTAAGCGAAGCAGGAAGGCGACTGCTGGCGCGTCGGCGCATCGATGCCGAATTCACGGAAGTAGGTGAAATGCAGCGCGCGTTCGACCACCGCCACTCCCTCGGCGAAGCGCGCAAACTGGATGATCGCCTCCTCATCGGGGGCGCGCCCGGCCATCGTCGCCAGCGCGCGCGCAAAATCCACCAGATACAGGGCATCCTGCTGCATGTAGAAAGCGAACTTCTCGCGCGGCAGCGTTCCCTGCGCCAGCTCCTCATTAAATGGGTGCTGAATGATAGCCCGGTAGATGTCGGTGATCGACGACCAGAGCGTTTCGGTGAAGCGCATAACGATCCCTCCTCGACAGTACGTGATTGTGTGCGCTTGAATGGGTCCTGCACCCAGACGCACATCGAACCGCTTCCGTCGGGGGACGCAAACGCGATCTCAGAGAGGCATTGCACCACAAAGAGGAAAAGGGTTGGCAGCAGCGGAAGTCAGCGCCCGTTCCGATTTCCTACGCCGGCATTACCCGGATCAGGTGCAAAGGGTGTCTTCTCAGCCTCGCTACGTGCGCGAAGCGCCCCTACGGAACAATGTACAGTATACGTTGTCCTATGGCGGCTGTCAAGGCGACAGCGCCTACGCGCCTACGCCCGCAGCCCTTTGGCGCGCAGGTGGGCATCGAGCCACGCCGCATCCTCCGGCGACAGGTCGGGCGGCGGCGGCGGCTGCCGGTAGTCGATGCGCAAATCGTAGCGCGCGTTGCGATACACCTGCTGCACAAT